>JAKSPX010000345.1 GCA_024404415.1 Clostridia bacterium
CACCTTTAAGGGCAAGGAGATCAATCTTGCGGAGATCGTTGTTCTGGATGAAGACGGAAACCGCCTCGATTTTTCGGTGCCGGTGTCCTTGAATCAAAAGCTGACCGACAAAAAGAAGCTTTCCAACCTGACTGATGAGCAGGAATTATTCGACAAGGATTCCTCCACGCTCACCTTCGCCTATTTTGACGAGTATCTCTACGCTCTGACCTCCAATGCCTATATTCACGGCGGTACGGGACTTGAAAACACCCATCCGGCGCTCGGCAAAGTGCTCATGTCGGTCGGTCTCCGTGTGTTTGGCATGAATCCCATCGGCTGGCGCTTCTTCGGTGTGCTTTCCGGTGTGCTCATGCTGCCGGTCATGTTCTTCCTTGCGCGAAGAGTGCTGAGAAGCAACAAATGGGCGCTGGTCGCCACCTTCCTGATGGCGGTCGAGAGCATGCACTACACCCAGACGCGCCTCGCCACCATCGACTCCTTCCCGCTTCTCTTCATCCTGCTTGCCTACCTCAACATGATGCGCTTTTACCAGGCGGAAGAAATCGGAAAAGAGCGGGGCCCGCTCTTCCTTTCGGGCCTCTGCTTCGGATTGGCCTGCGCCTTCAAATGGATCGGCGCATATTCCGGCCTCGGCCTCGCCATCTGCTTCTTCATCTTCTTTGCTTCCAAGGCGCGCGCCTACAAGGAGGCGGATGAGGAATTCTCCATCGGGAAATACACGCTCAGTACCTTCTCCCTCTGCGTGGTCTTCTTCGTATTGGTGCCTGTGGCGGTCTACGTCGCGTCCTATATCCCGGTGGCCTTCAGCCCGTATGAAGATATTCAGGGCTGGAAGGGCATCTGGGAAAATCAGCTCTATATGTGGAATTTCCACAGCACTCTGGAACAGTCCTTTGACTTCTCCTCCAAATGGTGGGGATGGCCGTGGCTGGTCGGCGGCTTCAACTCCTTCTCGGGCACAGCGGCCAACGGTATGAAGGCGCATATCCTCTGCACCGGCAACCCGATCATCTGGTGGATGAGCGTCCCGGCGATCATGTACGGCATCTGGTATTTCTTTGACGGCAGACGCGTCAGAATGCCGCTCATCGCGGAGGAAAAGACCACCATTCTCGAAAAAATCAGCGTCGACGAGGAAAAGCTTCCTCTGACGCTCGGCTTTGACAAGTTCGACTCCGGGCTGATGCTCGTGATCGTGGCGTATCTCTGCCAGTACGTGCCGTGGATGCTCGTCACGAGAGAATGCTTCATTTACCACTATTTCGCCTCGGCGGAGATCTCCATCCTCGCCATCACCTTTGCGCTCCGCGTCATCAAGCGCAGATTCGCCTGCGGCAAAAAGGTGGTCGTGGGGTATATGGCCGTCGCCGCGGTCGTATTCCTCTTCATGTTCCCGATCCTGAACGGATTTTTCGTACCGGTCAAATTCATGAAGATCCTCCAGATCTTCATGATCTGAGAAAGGCCGCAAAATGGGCTTACAGATTTTCGGAAGAAGCAAATGCTTCGACACCAAAAAGGCCGAGCGCTTTTTCAAGGAGCGCCGTATCAAATACCAGTATATTGACCTTGACCGCTTCGGCATCAGCCGCGGGGAACTGACGAGCGTGATAAGCGCCGTCGGCGGCTGGGAGAATGTGGTGAAGGATACGTCGGAATTGCAGTGTTTTTCCCGCGACGCCATTGTCACCACTCTGTGCGACCAACCGGAGCTCTTGAAAACGCCGATCGTCAGAAATGGCAAGCGCGCGTCGGTCGGCTTTGACGCGGAAAAATGGAAGGAGTTGGCGGAATGAAGGTCCTCACGGTATATAAGTCCAAATCGGGCGCTTCCATGTATTATGCGGAAGAAATCGCCCGCGCCCTCGGCGGCGAAGCGGTGAATTATCGCCGTCTGCCGCAGGAAAAGGCGGATCTGGTCATTTATTGCGCCGGGGTCAACTGCGGCAAGGTGGACGGCTACAAGGCGCTTCGTCCCAAGCTGGAGGCCCTCGGGAAAGAATTGTGGGTCGCAGCGAGCTGCCTGATGGTGCCGAATGACAAGCTGCGCGCGGACGTAGCTTCCAAGAGCGGCATCCCCGAGGAATCGCTTTATCTCATGCGCGGACGGATGAGCCGCAGCCGCCTCGGCTGGGTGGATCGCCTGATCGTGAACGCCTACGGCCGTTCGATCGAAAAGAAGACCGAAAAGACGCAGGAGGATCACGAGATCATCAACGCCCTCGCCTTCCCTACCAGCTTTACCGAAATCAAATACATTCTCCCGATCATCAAAGCCGTGCGGGAGAAGAGCGAATGACCCGTTTGCATAAAAATCAACATAAAAAAGCCTCACCCGCCGGGTGAGGCTTTTTT
>JAKSPX010000346.1 GCA_024404415.1 Clostridia bacterium
GCCCGGACGCGCATGTCCAGGCCCTCACGCGCGTCATCGGCGCCATTGAAGGCAAGGCCAGACGCATCAACGTCATCATGCCCATGCTCTATGAAGGCCGCCAGCATCGCCGCACCGCAAGAGAATCGCTGGACTGCGCCGTCATGCTCCAGGAGCTCGTCAACCTCGGCGTGGACAATCTCATCACCTTCGATGCTCACGACGCCCGCGTGCAGGCCGCCATCCCGATGCACGGCTTTGAGGATTTCAAGCCGGTCTACCAGATGATCAAGGCCATCGTCAACAGCACCCCGGACATCAAATTCGACCGCGAAAGCACCATGATCGTCTCCCCGGACGAAGGCGGTATGCAGCGCTGCATCTACTATTCCGAAGCGCTCGGCGTTCCGCTCGGCATGTTCTATAAGAGACGCGACTATTCTCGCATCGTCAACGGCCGCAACCCCATCCTGAGCCATGAATTCCTCGGCGACAGCGTGGAAGGCAGAGATATCATCATCGTCGACGATATGATCTCCTCCGGCGACTCGGTGCTCGACATCATGCGCCAGCTCAAGGAAAGAAAAGCCAAGAGGATCTTCGTCTGCACCAGCTTCGGCCTCTTCACCGCCGGCATGAAGAACTTCGACAAGGCGTACGAAGAAGGACTCTTTAACCGCGTCTTCACCACCAACCTCATCTACCGCCAGCCTGAGCTCCTGACCCGCGAATGGTACTGCGAGGTCGATATGTCCAAGTATCTCTCCTACATCATCAACACCCTCAACCACGACCATTCCCTCTCCAAGCTTCTTGACCCGGCGGAGCGCATCAATAACTTCCTCGCCGCTCACCGCCTGAAGTAATACATGATGAAAACCGTGAAGCTTTATGACCGTGAGCCTTATCTCACGGAAGCCGAAGCCACGGTACTCCAATGCCTTCCCTACGGGGAAGGCATTGCCGTATCGCTGGATCGGACCTGCTTTTTCGCCGAGGGCGGCGGACAGATGTCGGATAACGGCACGCTGGATGGGCAGGAGGTCACAAAGGTCTTTGAAAAAGAGGGCGTCGTCTGGCACGTCGTGAAGGATGCGCCGGAGGTCGGAAAGAAAATAAATCTTTCCATCGACCCGGAAAAAAGGCGCGACGACATCGAAGTGCACACCGGAGAACACATCCTCTCCGGCACGGCATTGAAGCTCTTCGGCGTGAAAAACGTCGGCTTCCACATCGGGCGCGATTTCGCCACGGCCGATTTTGACCGGGTGCTTTTCCCGGAGGAGGACGAGGCGCTGGAAAGAGAATGTAACGTCATCATCCGCGAAAACCGCCCCATCCTCATCTCCTATCCGCCGCGCGAGGAACTTCCCAGGCTGGGTCTCCGAAAAATGCCTGAGACGGAGGAGGAGATCCGCGTGGTCGTCGTCGAAGGAGCGGACGCCTGCGCCTGCTGCGGCACGCACGCCAAGTTATCCGGCGAAGTGGGTTTACTCAAGATCCTCTCTGCCGAAAAATTCCGCGGCGGAACGCGCGTTTCCTTCCTCTGCGGAAGGAAAGCGAGCGACTATCTGATGAAGGAGCACACCATCCTCGACGGGCTTTCAAGGCTTTATTCGACCCGCCCGGAAAAGCTCCCGGACATCATCGAAGGGGAACGGGAGGAGCTCCGCGAAAAGAAAATGGAGATCACCTCGCTTGAAAAGGAACTCGCCGCCCTTCTCTTTGAAAAATACGCGAAGAGCGGGGAAAAGCACCTCGAACTCGCGCTTCCCTACGGCATGAATATGCTGAAAGAGCTTGCAAGCCTTGTCAGTGAAAAGGAAGGCATGTCGGCTTGCCTTTACGGGGACGGGTATTATGTCCTCACCAAAAACGAAAAGTCGGAGTATGACCGCGCCGAAAAAAACACGGAGCTTCGGAAAAACGGCGCCGCGGGCGGGGGAAGAGGCAATTTCTATTCCGGCAAACTGAAAAAATAAAGAGGATGAATCATGAAGAAAGAATGGATCTTTGATTCGTGCGAAAAGGCACGTACCCTCGTCTATGACGCGGAGGATTATATCTGGAAACACCCCGAGACCGGCTACCGCGAATGGGGCACCGATAAATATCTCGCCGAGCGCTTTGAAAAACTCGGATATGAGCTTCACCGCGCGGGCAATATCCCGGGTTTCTATGTGGACATTGACACCGGGAAACCCGGCCCGAAGCTTCTGATCTTCGGCGAACTGGATTCCCTCATCGTCTCGGATCACCCCGAGGCCGACCCGAAGACCGGCGCGGTGCACGCCTGCGGCCACTGCTGCCAGAGCTCGGTGCTGCTCGGCGTTGCGGCGGTATTGAAGGAAGACGGCGCGCT
>JAKSPX010000347.1 GCA_024404415.1 Clostridia bacterium
GGTCACGTCAATAAGGACGGCGCGATCGCTGGCCCGGAGGGATTGGAGCACATGGTCGCCTGCGTGCTTTACTTTGAAGGTGAGCACAACGGCCCCTACCGCATCCTCCGCGCCGCAAAAAACCGTTTCGGCTCCACCAACGAGATCGGCGTCTTCGAAACGGGTGAATACGGCCTGATCGAGATCCCAAATCCCTCCCAGTCGCTCCTCTCCGGCCGCCCGAAGAATGTGCCGGGTTCCTCGATCACCTGCGTCATGGAAGGCTCGCGCCCCATTCTCGCCGAAGTGCAGGCACTCGTCGCACCGACGGTCTTCGGCATCCCGCGCCGCACCTCCGCCGGCATTGATTATAACCGCGCGACCATCCTTCTTTCGGTGCTCGAAAAGCGCGGCGGATTGCAGCTTTCCAATCAGGACGCCTACATCAATGTCATCGGAGGGCTCCGCATCGAGGAGACCGCGGTCAATCTCTCGGTCATATTGGCCATCGCCTCGGCCTACCGCGATATCGCCCTGCCGGACAACCTGATCGCCTTCGGAGAAGTGGGCTTGACGGGGGAGGTCCGCGCCGTTTCTTCCTGCGAACAGCGCCTTTCCGAAGCGGCCCGCATGGGCATCAAACACGCCATCATCCCGTATGCGAATATGGATAAGCTCCATATTCCGCCCGATATGCAGATCACCAGCGTAAAAAATATCAATCAGGCGATCGGTGTCGCCCTGAGCGTCAAGGAGGGGTGAAAGAATGTACGGAATCGCCTTTGCCATTGCGGGACTCCTGACCGCCGCCTCCGCGTGGTTTACTTACCGTCACCGCGCGGGCATCGACGTGGTCACGGGACTCGCGGAGAGTATGAAATGGAATTACCTCGCCATCCTCTGTACCCTTCTGGCGCTTGCCATCTGGGTCATCCTTTCTATCCTTCGTCTGCCCGCTCACAAGGCAGAGCAGCCCGCAACAGAGGAGAAGACAGAGGAGAAAAAGCCGATATTCGTCGCGGAATGTCTGGATAAACCGCTTCCGGGCTACGCTTTTGCCTTCTACCTGGCGTCTTTCCTGCTTCTTGTGATGGCCGTGGTCTTCTTCCTCCTGCTCACCGTCACGGCTTTTACACCCGTCCACCTGCTTTTATTCATCCTTTCGGTCGCTACCGCCGCCGCCTTCTGGCGCGGGGCCATGATCTACGTCCGACGCCAAACAAAAGGGTATGACGCCATCATCCTGCCGCTTCCCTTGATCTTCCTTGCCGCTTTCGGCCTTTTTGAATACGCCAAGATCATGATGGAGCCGGAGACCATTTCCTATGGGCTCGACGTGCTGGCCATTGCCGCTTCGCTCTTATCCTTCTACGGGTTCTTCTCCCATTATTTCGGCCATCCCGCTACCCGTTTCCTACTCTTCGCCTCACTTTCCGCCGCCACACTTTGCGCCGTTGCCTATTTTTCGCGTGCGCTTCTCTTTTTCGCCGAAAAGATCGCGCCTGCAAGTGCGGACGGGAGTCTATACTGCTTCCTCGCCGAATTGATGCTCTTCGCCGCCGCTTCCATTTTCAGCGTCGCCTACGCCATTATCCTTTGGGATGCTGAGAGGAAAAAATAACCGTTATAACCAATATTGCCGTCCGTGAAAATTTCACGGGCGGCGTTTATTTTTGCCTCATTGCGGCAGAATAGAAACGATGAAATTCGGGCGGGGTGGAGAAGAGATGAAAAAGAAACTGTTTATCGGCGTTTTGATTTTGTTGACGTGCGTATGTGTGTGGCATGCGTTCCAAGATGCGTCAGAAGAAAAGAATATAGCGTGCGTGACCATCATCCGCCCCGAGGAAAAACTCCTCACAGAGAGCATCCACACGCGCGGAACGCTGAAAGGTGCGGAAAGCGCCCTGATCAGCCCGGAGAAAGGCGGGAGAGTGACAAAGCTCAACGCAAAAAAGGGCGATCAGGTCACAAAGGGACAGTTTCTCTTCTCGGTCTACGACGGAGAGGAGACCCGAAATTATTATGCCCCTTTCACGGGCGTCGTCGGTGCGGTGTGGCTTGAAGAGGGCGTTCCCGCCGTGCCGGGCGTGACCTTCGTTTCAATGACCTCCCGCGAAAGCATGATCGTCTCATCCGAAGTGGAGGAAAGCCGCCTTTCCTATCTGGAGGTGGGGCAGTCGGTCAATATCACGCTGGACGCCTACCCCGAGCGGCGCTACCACGGTGAGGTCCGCGAGATTCTTCCATACGCCACCGTCAGCGGTGGCGCGGCGGCCATCCTGATGGAGCAGGGGACCACAACAGTGGAGGTGCGGATCGACATTCTGGAAGATACCGACGATCTGATCCCCGGGCTC
>JAKSPX010000348.1 GCA_024404415.1 Clostridia bacterium
TTGTGGGTGATGCCCATGGCGGCGACCGCGTCGGTGCCGAAGGAAGAGGTGAAGTTATTGAGCACCGTCATGCCGGTGACGTTCAGGAGATTCTGAATGGCGGCGGGGATGCCGACCGCGCACACGCCCTTGACGATGTCCTTGCGGATGACAAAATGCCGGGGCGCGAAGGAAACGTAGGTCTTTCCTCTTTTCGCCAGGAGGAAGACGAAGAAATAACCGCAGGCGAAGAGGTTGGAAATCAGGGTCGCAAGTCCCGCGCCCGCCGCACCCATATCCAATCCCCAGGGCATGATGAAAACGGGGTCGAGCAGGATATTTAAAAGACAGCCGGACATGGTCCCGACGCTTGCGTGCAGGGCCGAGCCCTCCGCGCGGATCATGTTGCCGATGACGACGTTCAATATGGAAGGCGCCGCGCCGCAGATGACCGTCCAGAGAAGGTAGGCGGAGGTGGCATCAAAGGTCTCGCTCTCCGCGCCGAGCAAAGTGAGCAGCGGCGTGCGGAAGACCAGTGAGAGGAGCGAGAAGAGAAGGGACGCGATCAGAGCCATGTAGAAACCGAAAGCGGAGGTCTTTTTTACCGTATCGTAATCGTATTTCCCGAGCGCACGGCTCATCAGGGAGGAACAGCCCACGCCGAAGAGGTTGTTCACGGCGTTGAAGGCTAAAAGCACCGGCGCGGCCAGCGTGACGGCGGCGCTTTGGACCGGGTCGTTGATGAACCCGACGAAATAGGTGTCGGCGAGGTTATAAAGGACCATAACGAGCGACCCGAGAACCGTCGGGATCGCGAGCGTCGCTACCGCCTTCGGGATGGGCATGGTCTCAAAAAGTTCGATCTTGTTATCTTTGGACATTACAGGTTTATCTTCCAGAAGAGCATGGTGTTGGAGTTGTGGAAATTGTCGGCGTTGTTGAAGGCCGAGCGGACGTTGAGGTAAAGCGTGTCGCCTTCGAGAAGCGGGCAGGGGTACTGGAAGCCGATCTTCATCGGGTCTTCATTCCCCGCGTTGACCACGTCTTCCTTCAGATCCCAGTTTTTGAGGTCCCTGGAGGTGAAAAGCGAGAGGACGTTGCGGTAGGGGGCGTCTTCAATGGTTTTGACGTTATCACCCTTGCGGTTGGTCACCATGAGGTAGCTCTCTTTATAGGGAAGGATGCGGAACATGGAGGAGGAGACCGGCATAGTGCGCAATTCCTCAAATTCCAGCGGCTCTTCGGGTGCCTTCACCTTCAATACCAGCGCTTTGCCGAGGGACCAGCGGAGGATCTCCTGCATCTCGCCATCCGGCGTGAGGACGATGTTTCCCTCCATGGTGTCGCGCTGTCTGCCCTCGGACGCCTCGCGCCACGCGCCTTCAAAAGGCAGGAAACCGGTCAGTGCCCAGTTGGAGGCGACCATGAGGTCTTCACCTTCGCCGATGGACAAAACCGCCGGGAGATGCGAGCCCTTTTCCCAGCACCCGTATTCGCAGGTCGTCCAGAGCCGCCCGTCGTGAGAGACGACGTGCATCGGCGCGCGGTGCATACCGCCGTTTTTGCAGAGGAGGTTGGAGCCGTAGAAGAGCACGGTCGGACGCGACCAGGTGTGCCCGCCGTCCTTCGAGCAGGCGATCTGGAGGTTGCCGTATTCGGTCGTGAGGCCGAGGATATAGAGCACGCCCTTGTGGGTGAAGAGACTGCCCCAGTAGAAGGGGTAGAGATCATTTAAGTAGCGCCACGTTTTGCCGTCGTCATGGGAGGAGAAAAGCAGGGTGAGGTTCTGGGGCATATGATTGCCGTAGAGATCCATCCCCGCGACCAGCGTCCCGTCGGGAAGGCGGGCAAGCGAGGGCGAGCAGAGGAAGCGGCCGCTGAATGCGTACTGGGTGTCCTCCGGGTGGAGGTAATTGATGACGGTCGACCCCGCCGGGAGGGCGGTGGTGCGGAGGAGGCGGGTATGGCTCTTTTCGCCTTTATCGCTTTCAATGAAAAATTCGTATTCGGTCTCTTTTTCAAGCCCCGAAACGGTGAAGACCCTGTCGGAAAGCGGGATGGTCTGATAAGCCTCCTCGCTTCCTCTTTTGCGGAGGAAGAGGGTGTGGGTGCTTTCGGGCGCGAAATTATCGAGATATTCGCCTTCAAAGCCGGTTTCAAAGGGAGAAAGACGGCAGATGAAGGGCTTTTTTAAGTCTTCGGGGCAGTTTAAGGGGATGTAGGGATGCTGATGGATGGTATCGTTTCCGCGCATGGGGTGACTCCTTTCGCTTGCGTGACGGATAAGTTTGCTATATGTACCTCTGGGGTACAGCATTTTTGTAGGGGCGGCTCACGAGTCGACCGTT
>JAKSPX010000349.1 GCA_024404415.1 Clostridia bacterium
GGGGGTCGGGTCGATGCCGCGGTAGTAGACCTGCACGTCGATCTTTTTCATCTGCTCGACGTCTCTTACGCCGCCCCAGATGACGGCGCCGCCGGTCTTGGTCTTGGTTTTGATGGCGGTGGTCAGGTTGCCGCCGACAAAGGTGCCCTTGTAGATCTTGTCATACATATCCACGACGGCGACGTCGCCTTCGACGAGGCTGTCGATGACCCACTGGTTGTAGTTGCCCTTGCGGCCCTCCTCCTGGCCGAGCTGGAAGAAGGTCTCGTGCAGGTCGGGGCGGGTGGGGGCAAAGGTGGCAGTCACGGCGCGGCCGACCAACTTGCGGTCGTCGTTGTGAAGCGTCATCAGGCGGCCTTCGAACTGGCTTTCGTAGCCCTTGACGAAGATGGGCTTCCAGACCTCTTCAAGGGTCAGGTTTTTGAGCGCCTTGAGGTACTTGTCCGGCACCTTCGGGCGGCCGTCGGGGAATCTTTCGCCCTTCCATTGGGGGGTCAGGGCAATGATGTCTTCTCTCACGTTGAAATGCATGATATACCTCCTTGCGGAATATAGTGGAATGAATGGATGTCTTGGGGGGATGCGGATGGGGAAGCGTGGCATCATCAGCCGCGCGTCGGTCTTTTATCATGCGGCGGTGATGGCGGGGTCGGGCCTGATCTTGCAGGTGCTCGGCTTTGCCTACCGGCTGATGCAGAGCAGGCTGGTCGGCGCAGAGGGCATGGGCTGGATGTCGCTGATCATGCCGGTCTATTCGCTCATCACGTCGGTGACGCTCGCGGGCATCTCGACGGCGGTCAACCATCTCTCCGCCGAGGCCGACGCTTTGGGGGATCGGGCCGCCCTGCCGCGCATTTTCCGCGCCGGGACAGCCTTTTTCCTCAGTCTCTTTCTCTTCATGGCGGGAGGCTTGCTCTTCCTCCGGGATTGGATCGCCCGGGAGCTTCTGGGAAATCATGAGGCCGCCGGGGCGTTACTATTATTCTTACCGTGTATTTTCCTCACGGGCTTTGAAAACCTCTGTAAGAGCGTCTGCTACGGCATCGGCAGAGTCCGGACGCCGGTGCTCTCGGAGCTCGGGGAGCAGACGGTGCGCATCGCCTCGGTCGGCGCGATCCTCATCGCCTTGAAGCCGGATAGCCCGGTCAGGGCGGCGGAGGCCATCATCCTCGGCATGACCGTGAGCGAGGTCTTCAGCTCGCTATTCATGACGGTGTCGCTTTCGCGGTATTTTATTAGGGAAAAGGAGGGAAACGGCCGCTTCAAAAGAAGGATCGGGCGCGCCGTCCTTGCTCTTGCCCTCCCGGTCTCGCTTTCGGCGATTTTAGGGAACTTAATCTCCTCGGCCATCACGGTGTCGCTTCCGAAAAGGCTGGCGCTCGCGGGACTGACCGGGGAAGAATCGCTTGCCGCTCTCGGCACGGTGAACGGCATGGCCTCGCCATTATTATCCCTGCCTCTGGCCTTCGTCTATCCCATCGGGGCCGCGGTCGCGCCGCGCATCGCCGCAAGACGCGCCCTGGGAGAGGATAAGGACGCGGAACGCAAGGCAGCCAAGGCATTTGAGACGGGACTGCTCATCGCTTTTCCCGCCTGCCTCGCCCTTTACCCGGTCAGCGGCTATCTCCTGAGAGAGGTCTTTCACGGGGAGTGCGGGGAAAGGCTTTTGCTGCTTCTGACCCTGAGCACCATGGCGGCGGGCGTGCAGGCAGTTTCTTCCGCCGTTCTAACGGGCTACGAAAGACAGCGCGTTTCCATGCTCACGAACCTTTCGGGGAGCCTCCTGACCTTCGCGGGGATGTGGACTCTCGCGTCGGATGAGCGTTTCGGCGTCGCGGGCTATCTTGTCGCCTGCCTCCTTGGGAATATCCTCCCGGCGGCGGCGAACACCCTTTATATCCGCTTTTCCCTCCGGGTGAGGATCCCCTTTCGGAAGGCCTTTGCCCGCCCGTTTCTCATGGCCGTGCTTTCGACTCTTCCCGCCTCGGCGGTCTTCCGCATGTGCGGGGAGAGCCATTACGCCGTAGTTCTTTCGCTCTTTATCGCCTTCGCGGTCGATCTGCTGCTTCTATATGTGTGGGATTATCATCCTGTCAGGTATTTGAGGACGCTGATACCGAAGAAGGAGGTTGTCGGCTCACACTGAGAGCGGGGTATGCGTATGCTTAACGGCGTGCCGGGGACGGCACGCCCTACGGGACGGTACCTCTTTTGTCATTGCGAGGAACGAAGTGACGTGGCAATCCGTTCTCTATTTCCAGTTATACCGTAGACCAACTATGTAAAGTCAAGCAGGAAATTGGTCAATGAAAGAAGAAT
>JAKSPX010000035.1 GCA_024404415.1 Clostridia bacterium
CGCTGCGGCGTTGGCTCGGAATGACAGGGTCTTGTGAGTTTTTTTACAGCCCCATCTTTTTTACCTTTTACAGGGTCGTCTCTTTCACGACGAGGATCTTATTTTCCGTCAGGATAATGAGCCTTTCGTCCCTGACGAAGAAAGAGAGGACGTTTTCATCCGGAATACCGAAGGAAAGCGGATAATTGCATTCGGAGAGGGTCGTGCCGTCGGTGCGGTAGAGTCGGTTTTCTGCGCCGTAATAGGCGTAATCCTCATCGGCGTCCATAAAGGCCACGTCGGCCGCGGAGTCGAATCGGACGACCTGCCCGAATTTGCCGTCGGAGATCGGTGCTATGTACATGTCCCCCGGTGCGCCTCCGTTTATCTCGGAGAAGACGGCAAAATTGTTGCCGCCCATGGTGAGGAAATACTGCCCGTGGAGTTCGCCGCCCGCTTTCGTCTTGGGGATGGTGAGCGGCTCGCCGTTCAGGAGAAGATAGGCGGAATTGATGATGTAGACTCCCTCCGGCGCCTCTAAAAGATAGACCTCATCGAAGCCACCTTCGGGGTACGGGATAGAAAAGAGCTCTTCGCTTCCTTTATAGAGTGTCACGGCGCTTTCGGAGCTTTCCTCATCTTCCGTCTCTTCGATGGCAGGCAGCAGGTAACAGAGGCGGTAGCCTTCGCCGCTTGCGGAGGGGAAGGTCTTTACGGGTAAAGGCTCCGATTCGCCGAGGGATTTCTCGGAGAGGATCTGAAAATCGGCGTCGAGCGTCAGTTTGCATGCTTTGGGGTCGCCGCTTGCGGAATCCTCGGTGAGCCTTGCGTAGAGCAGATAGCCGTCTTCAAGCGGCAGGAGCTCCACGGCGGCCAGCCGCGCCTCAAGATCTATTTCGCGTGCGATCTCAAGGGCGACCGAATGGCCTTCGCCAAAGCGGAGCGCGTTGGATTGTGTGCTTTCCTCCGAATCCCCCTCTTCGGAAAGCGTGTCGGGCTCTGTCTCTGTGGGTGCGATCATGGCCTCATATTCAGGGGATACACTGCATGCGGCGAAGAGCGAAATGAGGAGCGCGAGGGTTAGGAATGCTATGAGTAAGCGTTTTTTCATGATGACCTCCTTCTAAGCAGAGCCTGCCCAAAGCAGGCTTTTTGCTTACAAAGAGGAGTGTAACACCCGCATGTTTCAGAGTTGTAACAAAATGGCCCTTTTTGCGAAAAAAGATTCACAAAGATTCAAGATGGGATTTGTATAAAATCACCATTTCGTGAGAAAACGCGCAGCAGAGGCATTTTTGGGAGCTTGTGCCCGGTCAACTCTCTTTGAGCTTCCAGACCGACATGGCTGATGCGTAGTCGCCCTTGAACGAGACGGTGAGGCCGATCTGCATCAGGGCTTCGCCGGTCATTTCCTTTCCGTCCTCGGAAACGTAGACCGCGTCGGGGATCAGGCCGCGCATCCGGAAGCGCGGGAGGCGGAGGTCCCAGGCGCGCATCCCGTGGCCAAAGGCGAAGAGCGTGAAGGCTTTGCGGTCGCGGCGGACGTATTCAAAGAGGGCGTAGGGATGCTCGTAAGCCGAGGCGATGCGGTAGACGTAGGCATTTTGCAGGTCGCCTCTCAGGGTCTTGAAGCGGGCGATGACGCGCTTGAGTTCACTTTTGGTCTCCTCGTCGGCAGTCAACAGGTTGATGCCGATGCTCATGGAGCCGGTCATGCCCCAGACCGAGCGGTAGGAGAGAAGCGTTTTGCGCCCGTGGATGTGGTGCACGGCCGGGGCGATGTTGCCCGCGCCGCCTGCGGTCTTGGGGATGAAGAGCATGGAAAAGCCCTCGTGGATGACCATGATGTCCACCGGGTCGGCGTTGTCCGAGCGGTTGATGCGGTCGGCGTAGGGCACCATGCCGAAATCGGAGCGGCCGCCGCCCGAAGCGCAGTTTTCAAGGAGCAGGTCGGGGTAGGTCTCGTTCAGGTGTTCCCACACGCGGAAGAGGTTTTGGGTATAGCGGATGGCGAGGCTCTTCTGCTCTTCAATGGGCGCGTCCGGCCAGCCATCCTCGGTGACGTAGCGGTTCATGTCCCATTTGAGGTAGTCGAGCTTATAATCGGTCACCACGCGGTCGAGCATGGCGATCATCCATTCGAAAACGTCCTCGCGCGCGAGGTTCAGAACGAGCTGTGTGCGCTGTTCGGTGCGGGGGCGGGTCGGGTCGTGGATGACCCAATCCGGGTGGGCGCGGTAGAGGTCGCTATCCGGGTTGACCATTTCGGGCTCCACCCAGAGGCCGAAGAGCAGCCCCTTTTTGTGGCAGCGGTCGGCGATGGGTCTGAGGCCGTTCGGGAAACGCTTGGGATCGGCCACCCAGTCGCCGAGGCCGGCGTGGTCGGTGGTGCGGCCCGGCATCCAGCCGTCGTCGATGACGAATAACTCCGCGCCGAGGGCGGCGCATTCATCGACCATGCCGAGGCAGTTTTCCTCGTTGACGCGGAATTCAAAGGGATACCACGAATTGTAGATCACGGGGCGTTCGGCGTGAGCCTTGTCGGTCTTCTTCCCGCGCGGGATCAGGTGGTCGAACTGCCAGTCGTAGAAGACCTCGCTCATGCGCTCAAAGCCGCCCGCGACGAATCCGGCGGTGAATACGGGCGTTTCCAACCTTTCGTCGGGCTTCAGAATATAATTTTCAAAGTCGCTTCCCATGCCGCCGACGACCGAGACCTGTTTGGGGTACTGGTTTTCCACAATGATGGAGAAGTCGCCGCTCCAGGCGAGCACGCCGAAATAGACCTCGCCGGAGGTCTCGGTGGCCGCGCCGTCTTTGTCGAGCGCGAAGAAAGGCGTCGCCTGCGCGGCGGACGCGGTCAGGCGGTTATTCTGAATGACGGTGCGCGCCTGGGTGAGCATGAGGGTGTTTTTCGTGTATTCCGCGCCCCAACTCCCCGAAAGGTGGGTGAGGCGATATTTTTCGCCGCCGGGGAGGTGGAAGGAGGCGCTTTTGGCCGCGTCGACCGTGACCGGGGCGCGCGAGAGGTTGTGAAGGACGACATAACGCGAAATCAAGGGCAGATCGGCATAGCCCTTGTAATGAAGCTCGACTTCAAACGGGTAGACCGCGTCGCGGAGCGTGACGACAAGGTGATTTTCGGTGATGCGATGTTCCTTGTAGACAAGGCGCAGCGAGCGCACGCCGTCGGGAAAGACGACCTTGACGGCGGGAGCGGTGTAGTCAAAGGGCTCGCCGAAGGTGAGTTCAAAGGTGGGGGCTTTTTTAACGTCCACCCCGCCGGACGCGGTGAAGGGGGTGAGGACTTCTTCGGCGAGCGGCAGAAGGCTCTCATCGGAGGCAAGCTCCGCGCCCCAGTAGAGATTCACAAGGCGCTTATCCGGCGTGACGCCGAAAGCGTAGGACATTTCGGAGGTGGAAAGGTGAAAATACTGACCTTTTTCGGAATAGGTGATCTTCATGTTGATAAAACTCCTGTCGCTGGATTTTCTCTATCATACCACAACCCGGACGCATGGGCAAGAGCATTGAAACAGGCGAATACTGTAAAAAAAGAAGGAAATGTTTGACATTTTCGGACGATTCATGTATACTATAACGGTCAGAAATACATCCGCAAAGCCTGTTTGCGGGTTTTTATATTCACGGAGGATCAAGTATGGACTTTCTGGAGCTTGTGGAGCGCGGCCTTACCGGCGCCGCCGTCACCAAGGACGATTGGGACATTGATTATGTGGTGATGACCATCCGCGACGCGGTGGAGGATCATGACCTTGTGCGCCCGGAGGGCGAACTGCTTTTGACGGATGACGCCGTCGCCAAAGAATATTTCGACGCGGCGGTCGATCTGCTTTCCGAGATCGGCGTTTACAACCAGTCCACCGGCAGGATCGTTAAGCTCACCCGCGAAGAAATTCTGGGCGCCGCAAAAGCCGCGAAGCAGGCTGTCACCGTCGGTACCGGCAAGGACGCCTATACCTTTGTACCGCGCAAGCCCGAGGATCCGCGCCTGCCCGGCGTGGTGGCGGGCAACCCCGGCTGCCCGATGAACGAGGATATTTTCCGCCGCACCGTGACCTCCTGGGCCAAGGAGCCGGTGGTGGACATGGTGACCTGCGGCTCCATCGTTGAGGTCGACGGCCACGATGTGGTGCGATCCTCCCCGTCCGAGGTGATCGCGCTGCGCCACGAGATGAAGATCCTCAACGAGGTCTGCGATTCTCTCGGCCGTCCCGGCATTGGCCGTCTCGCCGCCGAAAGCAGCGTTTCGGAGATCGGCGACCTCGCCGCCATGGCTCCCGGCGGCTTCCGCCCGGGCGACGCCCATCTGGTGGCATTAAACAACGAAATGATCATCAATAACGATAACCTCATCCGCGCCGCAAGCGCCATCGACACGCCCGTTCTCAACGCGACGCTCGCCTGTGTGATGATCGGCGGCATGGCCGGCGGCCCTGAAGGCGCGACGGTCTGCATGATCGCGTCGATGCTTGCCTCCAATCTGGTCTATCGGGCGGATTATCACCTCTGCCACCCCATCCACTTAAAATACATTGCCACCTCCACGCCCGAATGCATGTGGCTCCAGAGCGTGGTCTGCCGCGCCTTTGCTGTAGCGGCTCCCGCCGTTATCGTCTGCGACATCTACCCCAAGAGCGGCGCGGGCACCAAAGAACTTCTTTATGAAGTCGCGGCCAACGCCATTGCCATTACGGTCAGCGGCGGCCACCTCGAAGGCGTCGGTTCCTGCGACGGTCTGAAACCCAACTGCTCCGGCCTTGAAGCCCGGTTAATGGGCGAGGTCGGCAAAGCGGTCGCGGCGCAGGGTATGAAGATGGACGAAGCAGCCTCTATCATCGGGAAACTGCTTTCCAAGTATCAGCACGTCTTTGAAGAAGGCAACGAAGGCAAGCCCTTTGACGAGGTCTACACCAGGGAAGGCGTCCCGAGTGACGAGTGGAACGCCATGTATGAGGCATGCAAAGAAGAACTCCGCGCTCTCGGCATCAAATTCTGATTCTCAGCCGGAACGGCTCCAATAAATAAGGAGGCAAAACCATGGAGAAAAAGAAGAGTCTGATCCCCTTTTTCACCAAAGGCGACGTCGGCGGTCTGACTTACATGATCGCCAACAACATCGTCAACTACATCATCGTCATCGCGACCCTGCGCGGGTTTGCGTGGCCGGATGAAATCATCTTCGGCCGCGTCATCCCGGGTCTCTCGATCGGCCTGATGGTCGGCGGCATCTACTACGCCATCATGGCGTGGAAGCTCTCCCGCAACCTGCAGACGCCGAACGTGACGGCGCTCCCCAGCGGCATCTCCACCCCCGCGATGTTCGTCATTCTCTTTGGCGTCATCAGCCCCATGCATTATGCCATTGAAGACCCCGAGATCGAATGGGCGGCTGCCACCGCGGCCTGCTTCATCGGCGGTTTCGTGGAATTCCTCGGCGGCTTCATCGGTCCCTGGATCAAGAAGCACCTCCCGCGCGCGGCCCTTCTCGGCACCGTTGCCGGTATCGGCTTTATCTGGATGGCCACTCAGGGCGTGTTTGACGTCTTCGGCGATCCGGTCGTCGGTCTGCCCATCCTCGCCGTTGCTATGCTCGGCGTGTTCGCGGGCTATCTCTTCCCCAAGAAGATCTCCCCCTTCATGGTCGCCATCGTCGGCGGTATCGTTTACGCGCTGGCGCTCGGCCGCACCTCCTTTGATTTCAGCCAGGTCGGCTTCTACTTCCCGAACCCGGTGAACACCGTTCAGACGCTCATCAGCGGCTTTGTCTACGTTGTGCCGTATCTTACCGTTATCGTTCCGGTCGAGATCTACAACTTCATCGAGACCATGGATAACGTCGAATCCGCCAACGTGGCGGGCGATGCCTTCAGCGTCCGTGAAGCGCAGTTTGCCGACGGTATCTGCACCATGATCTCCGCCATCTTCGGCGGCGTGGTTCCGAACACTGTGTGGCTCGGCCATGCCGGTCTCAAAAAGACCAATGCCGGTGCCGGTTACTCCTGGATCAGCGGCGTCGTCCTCGGCCTCGCCGGTGTCCTCGGCCTCTTCACCGTCCTCTCCGACCTCGTTCCCCCGGCAGTTGCCGCCATTACCTTCCTCTGGTGTGCTGTCATCATGGTGGCGCAGGCCTTCAAGGAATGCAAGACCAAGCACTATGCGGCCATCGCCATCGCCATGGTCCCCTCCATTGCCGACTACCTCTTCACGCAGGTGGAAGCGGCTCTTGCCACCGGCTCCATGATGGAAGGCGGCTACGGCATCTGGTCCGAAGCGCTCGAATCCGGCCTCAAGGGCTTCCAGGATGACGTCACCGAACTCCTGATCTCCAACGGCGCCATGTGGAACGGCGTCCCGGCGGTCAAGAGCGGCGCCATCATCATCGGCATCCTGCTCGGCTCCATGTGCGTCTTCATGATCGACAAGAAGCTCAAGAGCGCCTCGCTTATTGCCCTCGCGGGTGCTGTGATGAGCCTCTTCGGCTTCATCCACAACGCGGCCCTCGGCTTCTACCCGACCTCTCCCTTCATGATCGGCTGGCTGATCGTCGCCGTGATCCTCTTTGTCCTCGACTTCGGCAAGGGCAAGTGGTTTGACGCGCCGGACGATTTCGATTACGTATAATCGCACCGGTTCTTTGACACAGTAAGTTTTCGAAGCCTCTTTTGTCCTTCGGGGCAGAAGAGGCTTCGTTAAAATCTATCAGGAGGCAAATGATGGAAAAGCTTTGTAAGGCCATGCGCTTTGAAAGCGGGAAATACTACCGTTACGAAGGCGACAGACTGGATATATACATGGAGGACACCTTTTATTCGGAGAATAAGGAGGCGCTTTCCTCCTCAAGGACCATGGGAAAATCCTGCCGGGTGGGGTTCCTTTTAGAAGATCTCGAGGACGTGACGCTGGATTTCGGCGGCGCGACGGTGGTCTTCCACGGGCGCATCGTGCCGTTTTTCCTCATCAACTGCCGGAACGTCACGGTGAAAAACCTCAGGATCGACTATGACCGCCCCTTCTATACCCAGGCAAAGGTGCTGGATGTGAAAGAAGGGGAGCTGACAGTCAGGATCGACGACGGCTTTGATTATGAGATCCGGGACGGGTACCTTTTCGCCAAGTCCGAAACGTGGGAAAAGAATCTCAACCGCAACGACTGCCTCCTCTGGATGTTTGACCGGGAAGGGAAAAAGAGCTATCCCATCATCCTCGGCCTCTTCGGGAAGGAGATCTTCCCCAATTCAAACCCGCCGCAGCCGATCTGGCCGCTCTCCATTGAGGAAAAGGGAGATAGGCAGGTCATCCGCGGATATATCCCCAAGGAGTGGGACTACAACGACGGTCACAATTCCCTCCTCATCACGCACGAGATCCGCGATAAGAATACCTTCACGATCGTCGGCGGCGAGGAGATCACCATAGAAAACTGCCTTTTGATCCACGGTGCGGCTATGGGCATCATGGGCATGCACACGAAAAATCTCACCATTGACCGCTATTCCATGCTCCGCAACGTCGATGGTAACGGCCGCCTCGTCACCAACAACGCCGACGCTATCCACTGCTTCAACTGCTCCGGCAAGATCGAGATCAAAAACTGCGATATGGAAGGCCTGCTTGACGACACGGTAAATATCCACAACAACTATTTCTCGGTGAAAAAGGTCGAGGGGCAGACGCTCACCATGTATTCCAAGGCGGCGGGACTCTCCATCAACTGCCGCCTCTTCTCGGAGGGTGACCGCATCCGCATTTACAAGGGCAGGACGCAGGAGGCCGTCGCCGACCTGACCATCGAAAAATTAGTGGTCGATGAGGAGAATAAAGTGCACGTGTTTACCGTGAAGGGCGACACGAGCGGCATTTCCGAAGAGGATACGGCGGAAAATGTGTCCGCCCAGCCGGAGATCTACCTCCGCGACTGCCGTTTCGGCACCTTCCGCGGCACCATGCGCCTCCAGAGCCGGGGAAAGACGGTAGTGGAAGACTGTGTGTTTGAAAATAAGGAGCAGTCCATCATCTTCACGGGCGACACCACCTACTGGTTCGAGTCCGGCCCGGTCAACGACATCACCATCCGTTCCTGCACCTTCCGAAACGTCGGAGAATGGCCGCGCTTCAATTTCTTCGGCGAGGTGGAATTCACCGAAAAAGAAGATACCTATCACAAAAATATTCTGATCGAGGACTGTACCTTCGAGGGAAAGGGCGTCATCGCCGCTCTGCGGCACGTGGAGAATTTCACCTATCGGCAAAACAGGCAGGAGGATGGGTGCTATATCACCTCACTTGCCTCAAAAAACGTCGTTTCGGATATTCCCGTGAAGGAGGCAGAATGAACATTCAAGAGATCGAGGAAAAGCTTTTTAGCTTGAAGGACGAGGAATACCGCCTCTTTCAGGCAAAGCTCATGCCGGGAATCGACCCGGAGAGGATCATCGGCGTGCGCACGCCGCTTCTGCGCGCGCTTTCCAAGGAGCTTTCCAAAGAAGAGGGCATCGAAGCCTTTCTGAATGACCTGCCGCACCGCTATTATGACGAATATAACCTCCACGGCTTCATCATTTCGCGGGAGAAAAACTACGAAAAGGCCGTATGCTATGTGGATGCGCTGCTTCCTTACGTGGATAACTGGGCGACCTGCGACCTTTTAAGCCCCACGGTCTTCAAAAAGCACCGGGGCGAGCTCGGCAAAGAGATCGAACGGTGGATGACCTCCGACAGGGCCTATACGGTGCGTTTCGGCATGGAAATGGCCATGAGCCACTACCTCGACGAGGATTTTGACGAAAAGTGGCTCAGGATGGCGTCGGAGATCCATAGTGAGGAATACTACGTCCGCATGATGGCGGCGTGGTATTTCGCCACGGCGCTTGCCAAACAGTGGGATGCGGCTATCCCCTATATCGAAAATAACCGCTTGGATATCTGGACGCACAACAAAGCGATCCAGAAAGCCGTGGAAAGTTACCGCATCACGGAGAGCCAGAAGGATTATCTCCGCACGTTGAGGAGGAAGGAAAAATGAACTATCCGATCGTCCGTCTTTCCGCAAGCCCCGAATGGAAAGAGAAAATGGCAGAATGGTTTGCCGAAAAGTGGGGCATTCCCGTTGAAGCCTACCGCGAGAGTATGGAGGAGGCCATAAAGAAGCAAGGCCCCGTGCCGGAATGGTATGTTGCGACCGACGGCGGGAAAATCGTCGGGGGCCTCGGTGTGATCGAAAACGACTTCCACGACCGGAAGGACCTCCGCCCCAATGTCTGCGCGGTCTTCACCGAGCCGGAATACCGGGGAAGGGGCGTCGCCGGGGCGTTACTTGCGAGAATCTGCGTGGATTTGGCCGCAGAGGGCGTCAAAACGCTCTATCTTCTCACCAATCACGATTCGTTTTATGAACGCTACGGTTGGGAATATTTCACGACGGCCATGGGCGATGGGGAGGAGACTCCCTCACGGGTCTATCGGAAAACGACCGAATTATCTTGTAATCCATAAAGGAATGTGGTAAAATACCCGTAAATCTAAAGCGCGGCGTGGCCGCGCAGAATAAAATAAGGAGAAAAATATGGACAGAATCGTTAAGATCGGCATCATCGGCTGCGGCGGTATCGCCAACGGCAAGCACATGCCCTCCCTCAAGCAGGTCCCGGGCGTGGAAATGGTCGCTTTCTGCGACATCATCCCGGAACGCGCGGAAAAAGCCGCCAAGGAATACGGCGTCCCCGGCGCGAAGGTTTATACCGACTACAAAGAACTTCTGAAGGACCAGGAGATCGAGGTCGTTCACGTCTGCACCCCGAACCGTGAGCACTCCCAGATCACCGTCGACGCTCTCTACGCCGGCAAGCACGTCATGTGCGAGAAGCCCATGGCTAAGAATGCCGCCGACGCCAAGAAAATGTTCGACGCGGCGAAAGCCA
>JAKSPX010000350.1 GCA_024404415.1 Clostridia bacterium
CGTAGCCTATCCCTTTTTTTGTGTTCAGATGGATGACGCAGCTTTTTCCGTAAGCCATCGCTTCTTTTATCAGAACTTCTGTCTTTTCGTAGTCGTTGCCGTCGGTCGGACCGAGATAATAGAGCCCGAGCGATTCAAAATAGTTGCTCCCGTACATCGCGTTCTTGACCTTCATGCCTCGGCCGGCGTTGACCTCGGCGAGGAAGTTTTTCCAGCCCCAGCCCACGCGCGGGATGACGCAGAAGAGCACGAAGATCAGGGAGCCGATCGGCAGAAGGACGTTGGAGACGATGAAGTCCTCAAGATCCTGAATGCTGGTGCCGCCGCCGAGCGGATGGAAGCCCGAAAGGACGTTGAAGCCGAAGATGCAGGGGAGAACGAGGACGAGCATGGCCAGGCAGCAGATGAGGCTTGCCTTGCGGCGGCTCCACCCGGAGAGATCCATAACGCAGGCGAGGATGTTTTCAAACACGGCCAGCACGGTGGAGAGGGCGGCGAAGGTCATGAAGAGGAAGAAGAGGGACCCCCAGATGCGGCCGCCCGCCATGTTGTTGAAGATGTTGGGGAGGGTATCGAAGATCAGGCTCGGGCCCGCGCCGGGCTCGACGTTGTAGGTGAAGCAGGCCGGGAAGATGATGAGACCCGCCGAGAGCGCGACGAAGGTGTCGAGCAGCGCGACGTTGAAGCTCTCACCGAGCAGCGAGCGGTCCTTGGAAATGTAGCTTCCGAAGATGGCCATGGAGCCGATTCCGAGCGAGAGGGTGAAGAAGGACTGGTTGAGCGCGCCGAAAACGACGTTGCCGATGCCGTCCGCCTTCATCTTGGCGAAGTCGGGCTTGAGGTAGAAGGTGAGGCCCGCGCCCGCGCCGTCAAGGGTGCAGGAATAAATGACCAGAACCAGCATGACGCCGAGGAGCGCCACCATCATATACTTAGTCACGCGCTCAAGGCCGCCCTGCAGCGAGAAGGAGCAGATGAAGAAGCCGGCGATGACGACGATGAAGGTGAAGAGGATCATCTGTGCCGGGGAGGAAACGATCTCACCGAAATGCCCGGAGACTTCTTCGGCGGAGAGAGAACCGATCTTGCCGGTGACCGTCTCAAAGAAATACTGGAGGATCCAGCCGGAGACGACGCAGTAGAACATCATGAGGATGAAGTTGCCCGCCATGGCGAAGTAGCCGTGGAGCTTCCACTTGGTACCCTTGGGAGCGAGCGCGTCGTAAAGGCGGACGGGGGATTTCTGGCTGGCGCGGCCGAGGGAGAATTCCACCGCCATGACCGGCACGCCGATGAGGAATAAGCAGAGAAGGTAGACGAGCACGAAGGCGCCGCCGCCGTACTGACCGACCATGTAGGGGAACTTCCAGACGTTGCCGCAGCCGATGGCGCAGCCCGCCGAAAGGAGGATGAAGCCCAGACGGCTTCCGAGATGTTCACGTTCCATGAATTGACCTCATTTCGTTCTTATTTGGGAAAACGCAATAACTTGATGAGTATACACTATTTTCGACGGGATTTCAAGCACGATTTTCGCGTTTCCTGCGAAAAAAAGTGGAAATCTTGCCGTAAAGGCCGTGGTCGGGCTGGAAAAGCCCCACGATCTGCCCTGATAATACCACCGTCAGGACCGAGTAGAGGATGCGTCGGAGGGGGATGTAGGAAAGCGAAAAAAGGAGCACCGAGAGGTCGGTGAGGAGGTAGATGCTTTCGATGGGGAGGGGCGTCGCGTCGGCAAGCGCCATGGCGAGCGCGTCGTCTCCGCCCGGAGCGCCGCCTGCACGGACGGCGATGCCGGCACCGCACCCGATGAAGACCGCGCCGATAAGGGCGGCGGCCAGCGGGTGGTCGGCGATCTCCGGGTAAACACGCGGGAAGCGCTCATAAATGGCGTAAAAGAGGGAGAATCCGCCGCTTGCCGCGAGGGAATAGCCCACAAAGGTGCGCCCCAAGACCTTCCAGCCGATGAGGTAGCAGGTGCCGTCGATGAGGATGCCCGAGATCGCCGGGGAGACCCCGAACCAGTGGTGGAAGAGAAGTGAAAGACCGAGACTTCCACCCTCCGAGACGTCCGAGATCGAGTGGATGTTGTAAAGGCCGAAAGCGAGAATGGCGCTGCCGACAAGGGCCATAAGAATTCTGCTGAATTTTATGCCGGGAAATAAGCGGGAAAGCATGAAAAACCTCCGGGAAATGCGGTAAAGCGAAATGATTGGGCGCGGCAGGGGAGAAGAACGAATCGCCCGCCGCGCCGCATCTTCTGAAAACTGAATACTGAAAACTGAATACTACTTCGAGATCCTGACGATCGCGTCCA
>JAKSPX010000351.1 GCA_024404415.1 Clostridia bacterium
AGACACCGTCTACGTTGCCGATGGGAAGGGCATGAAGATCAACCTCGAAAAGGCCTATCCGGCGGAAGCGGGCGTGCTTTCCTACACCCGCGAAGGCGCGTTGAAGGATGGCAGGATCACCGTGACCGACGAAGTTTCACTGGATGCGGAAAAGGAACTGATCTTCAACTTCATCTCCTTTGAAAAGCCCGAGATCACCCCGTCCGGCGTGTCACTCGGCGCGTGTGAAATGACCTTTGAAGAATCGCTCACCCCGTCCGTCGAGGAATACGTCTTTGACGACGTGCGCTTCAACAACACCTGGAAGCGCGACGGCGTGTGGCGCTTCCGCCTGAAAGGCAAGGCCAAGGCAGGCAAGTTTACCTTTGTTATCCAATAAAAATAACATAAAGGAGTCCTGGTTATGCAATTATTCAAGCTGTTTTCCGTCCTCGTTCTGATCTACGGATCGATCAACGGCATCATCAAGCTGGCGCACGCGGACATCAAGACCGGCATCATCATTCTCTGCTGCTCTCCCATCCTCCTCATCATCTATGAGATCGTCAAGGCGATCAACAAGAAGCGCGACGCCAAGATAGAGGAAGAACTGGCTTACAGCGAAGACAAACTTCCGAAGAGCAAGCTCTTCAAGGACGAATAAGAGGTAAACGATATGTCTTTCCTTGTCTGCGCCCATCGCGGCGCTTCCGGCTACGCACCGGAGAACACCATGAAAGCCTACCGCCTGGCCGATAAGCTCGGGGCACACGCCTGCGAAAACGACGTGCACCTGACAAAAGACGGGGAGATCGTGGTCATTCACGATTCCAACATCTCCCGCGTTTCAAACGGTTCGGGCGAAGTCGAAAAGATGACGCTTGCCGAATTGAAAAAGTACGACTTCGGCGAAGGGGAGAAGATCCCGACGCTCGAAGAATGCCTTTCCTTCTTCGCTGCGAGCGGCATGGAGCTCAACATTGAGATCAAATCCAACGACGATGTCTATGACGTCGCGCTGGTCGAAGAAACGGGCAAGCTGATCGAGAAATTCGGCCTGACCCCGAAAATCATCATTTCCTCCTTCTACCACAAGTCTCTGATCGATATGAAGGAGCGCTTCCCGCTCATCCGCACCGCCGTCCTCCACGGCGACGAGATCAAGGAGGCTGGCGCTTACGCCGCGTCCCTCGAGGCAGCCTATTCGCATCCTCACTTCAAATGCGTGGATGAGAAATTCATGGCGGAATGCGAAAAACACGGCGTTGAGGTCAATCCCTGGACGGTCAACACGCCCGAGGACGTCAAGCGCATGGTCGACCTTGGCTGCAACATGATCATCACCAATTACCCCGACATGGCGCTGAAGATCCGCTGAAACTTCATAAAGAACACAGAAAACCACCGTGGCTTCCCGAAAAAGAGAGGCCACGGTGTTTTTTGTATGGGTTATTTCGCTTCGCTTTCGCCGGTCTTTTCTTCTACGATGGAGGCAAAGGCGGCGTCGAGATCGTCCTTGGGCTCGGAGGCTGCTGCCTTTTCCGGGACGGTCTCCGGGACCTTTTCGGCGGCTTCGGCGGGCTTATCCGCGATGCGGCTGATGATCTCGTCGACCACAGAGGCCGGGACGGGCGAATCGTAATTCGGGGAGGGTTCAACGGGGGAGGCGGGAGCCTTGGGAAGCTCGACCGGCTCCGCGGGGATGACGGGTTTGGAGATGACCGGGGCGGCTTCGGTCGGAACCGGGCCGGGAACCGGCATGGGCTTCACAGCGGGCTTGGCATCCTTGGGAGCCGGAGCGGGCGCGGGAGCCGGAACGACGGGGGCGGGGATGTCCATGCCCTCAAACGGCGAGACCGTCTTCACAAACGGGCTGCCGTGGATGTTGGTGATCAGGTGGCGCGGGCAGACCTCAAAGCACTTGCCGCAGGAGATGCACTTTTCGTAGTCGATGCTGGCAAGCGAATCGGTGACGGTGATCGCACCGTGTTCGCAGGTCTTTTCACACTTCTTGCAGCCGATGCAGCCGAGGTCGCAGGACTTCATGGTGTCGGCACCCTTCATGTGGGAACGGCAGGGGACCGCGACGTTCTGCTCGACCGGTACCAGACCGATGATGCCCTTGGGGCACTCGGCGGCGCAGGCACCGCAGCCGGTGCAGAGTGACTGATCGACCTTGGCGACGCCGTTGACAATGGAGATGGCGTGGAACTTGCAGACCTTGGTGCAGCTGCCGAGGCCGACGCAGGCGAAGGAGCAGACGTGCGGGCCGCCGTCGACGCGGCCGGCCGGAATGCAG
>JAKSPX010000352.1 GCA_024404415.1 Clostridia bacterium
CATATCCTTCACCGCAGGGAGGGTGGTCTTATGTAAGCCGAGCGAGCCGACGACCCGCCCGGACGCTTTATAAACGACGGCGAGTATGTTCTTTTCATTGATGAAGTCGTCGAGCACCATCTGAGAGATCTCTTTCGAGGTGTGGTGCGGCCAGCCGGCCGCCTCGCCCACGCCCTCGACCGAGGCGTAGGCAAAAAAGTCGTCAAGGTCGCTTTGCCGGAAGGGGCGCAGGGTCAGTCTTTCGGTCTCGATACAGGTATTGGTTAAATCGATCGGAAAATCCATAGATTACTCCTTTGTCGCTTTTGCCATGCGGTAAGCTTGAATTTCAAAACCGCAGGCTTTGTAGAATTCTATCGCTTCCTCATTGAAGCCCCACACGCCGAGCTCGGTTTCGAGCGCATTCATTTCCTTTGCTTTCAGAAGCGCCTTTTCCATCAGCGCCTTTCCGATGCCCTGACGGCGTGATGAGGAGGCAACGCAGATATCGTCGATATAGAATTTGTCGAAATCCACGTAGGTGGGGTGGTTCCGGTATTGCATGAGCCACGCGAAGAGGTAGCCGACGACCTCTCCTTTGTCGTTTTCGGCGATGTAGGTGACGCCGAGGGGATTTTCAAGCTTTTCGCGGAAGGCTTCGGGCGAATAATACCGCGCCTCATCCTTGAATAACTGCGGTGCGCCGAGATGATGCAGGTCGGCGATCTCCTTCTGGAGCGGCATGATCCTTTCGCGGTCATCCAAGACCGCCTCGCGGATGGTGAATTCCATTGGATAATCCTCCTAAGGTAAAAAATAACGCCGCGCGGGCTTCGTGCTCGCACGGCGCTTTCGGAAACGCTCTTTTTATTCCTCCGAAAGGGTATGCGAAGCCCGGCCCGTATGGTCATTCATACCGGCTGCTGCATACATCATATACATTACGCTTGAAATGCGATTATTCACGGCTTCGCCCCTCCTTTTCGGGAATATGCGGGGATTTTATCACATTTGCTGCCTTTTGTCAAGACTTCGCGGAAAAGCGGCGGGAATGCGCGCTTGACAAGCGGCGGGAATACATGATACAATAATCAATCTACAAATATTTCATGAACTTGAAACGACAAATATGAACAGATTTTGAACAGATAACCCCGGAGGATCCCCAAATGCTTGCAAAATTCAGCGTCAAAAAACCATACACCGTCCTTGTGGCGGTCATCGCGGTGATCGTCCTCGGCGTGATCGCCTTCACCAGCCTCACGCCCGACCTTCTGCCGGATATCGACTTACCCTACGTGGTCATCGCCACCACCTACATCGGCGCAAGCCCCGCAACGGTTGAGCGCGAGGTCACCAAGCCCATTGAGCAGTCGATGGCGAAGCTCGACAACATCGAGAGCATCTCCTCGACCTCGGCGGAGAACTACTCCACCGTCATTCTGGAATTCTCCGAAGGCACCGACCTCGCTTCAGCTTCGGTGGACATTTCCAACGCCCTTTCCGCCCTCTCGGGAAGCTGGGACGACACGGTGGGCGTGCCCTACCTCCTCAAGATCAACCCGAGTATGCTCGCGACCGCCGTCGTGGCCGTGGACGTGGAGGGGCTGGAGGACGTGAAGCTGGCCGAATACGTCAAGGATAACGTCCTTTCCCCTGTCGAGGGCGTCAACGGCGTGGCCTCGGTCTCGGTCAGCGGCATGATCGAGGAGCGGGTCGAGGTGCGCATCCGCGAGGATAAGCTCGCCGCGCTCAACAAGGACGTGGAGGAAGCCATCCGCAAACAGTTCGAGGAGGGCTACGCCGCCATTGAGGACGCGGAAAAGCAGTTGGAGGACGGCAAAAAACAGATCGCCGACGGCAAGGAAAAGCTCGACGAGGGCCGCAAGCAGCTCGACGCGGCGAAGAAAGCCGCGAACGCGAAGATGAAGGACGCGGAGTCACAGATCTCCGACGGCCAGAAACAGCTCGACGCGGGAAGAGCGGCGCTGGATGAATCCAAGGAAGCGCTCCTTGACCAGTTAGACCAGCTCTACGCCATGAAGGAACAGCTCCTTGAGCTCCAGTCCGCCGCCTCATCCAGATCGACGCTGGAAAGGACGCTCGGTGTTCTGAACGCCGTGAAGAGCGCCGCGGAGCAGAATCCCGAGGCGGGCGAATTGATCGACCAGATCATCAGCGAAATGACCGGCGGGCAGTATACCTCCTATGCGTTATTGATAGAAGACATCAACAAGTGCGAAGAAGCCATCGCCGCCTTTGACGCGGCCTACGCCAAGCTCAAAGAGCAGGG
>JAKSPX010000353.1 GCA_024404415.1 Clostridia bacterium
CCAGAAGGTCGTAGACCTCCGGCTCGTATTCGAGGAGGATGTCCCTGCCCGCCACGCCGATGTCGGCCGCGCCGCGCTCGACGTAGATGGCCACGTCGGAGGGCTTGACCCAGAAGTAGCGCACGCCCGCTTCGGGGTTTTCAAAGATCAACTTGCGGTTGTTTTCTTTGATGGAAGGGCAGGGGAAGCCCGCCTTTTCAAACATATCGTAGACCTTGTCGCCAAGCCTTCCCTTGGGAAGCGCGACGTTGAGCATGGGTTTCAAAGGGGCTTCACCTCCTGATCCTTGAAGGTCATCAAGTCTTTATAGCGGATATTTCCGGGGATCTCCGGCTCCATGAGCACCGTTTTGCCCTCTTCCCGGAGCTTTTTTGCCGCTTTTTCGACCGCGGCGAGCGGATCGGCGGGGGAATAGAGGAGGAGGACGTCCGCGTCGTATTCGCCGGAGGTGACGGCGCTCTGCTCCAATACGTCAAGGTAGACGGCAAAGCCGATGGCCGAGGCGCGGCGGCTAAGCTTCTGCATCAGCGTGTCATACTGTCCGCCGGAGAGGATGGCGGTCGGGACATTCTCGGCGAAGCCCTTGAAGATCAGGCCGTTATAATAATGGATGTCGCCGACGACCGAGAAATCCACCCGGAGGGAGGGCTCATCTTCAAAACAGGAGAGAACGGCAAGGAAGCTTTGGAGCGTCTCCCGCTTCACGATGCCGGAAAGGAGCGAACGGAGGAAGGGAAGGATCTCCTTCATCGGCCCCTCGGCGCGGAGGAGCTTTTTTAAGACCTCGGCTTTTTTATCCGTTATGCCGAGCGAAGAGAGAAGCGACGAGAGTTCATGTAGATTCTTTTCGCCGAGGAATTGGAGCGCTTTTCCGCGCGCCTCCTCCGGAACTCCACAAAAGTCCATGGCCTCGGTGAGCAATCCGAGGTGCGAAACGCTCAATACATGGGAGGCGTTGATCTTTTCAAGGCTGGTCAGGGCAAGAGAGAGCACTTCGTATAGGCAATGGTCGTCCACCTTGCCGAGACATTCGAGGCCGATCTGCGGGATCTCCTTGAAGCTGCGGCTCCCCTTGGCGACGCGGTAGACGTTTTCGTCGTAATAGAGTTTTTTGATGCCGCCCGTCGTGAGGTCGGCGTTTTTGGCGATGGAGAGCGTCACGTCCGGCTTGAGGGCCAGAAGCTTGCCGGAGCCGTCGGTGAAGGTGATGACGCTGTCGGAGATGAGAAAATCCTTGTTGCGGGCATAGAGGTCGTATTCCTCAAATTTGCTCATGCGGTACGGCTGATACCCGTAGGAGGAAAAGAGGGTGCGAAGCGTGAGAGAATAGGCTTCGCCGGAAGTCATAATGTTGGTCGTCACCGTTATTTTTCGTCCTTTCGCAGTTTTTCTATGGCGTTTTTGTAGCCGCCCGCGCCGTAATTCAGGCATTTGCTGACGCGGCAGACGGTGGCTGAGCTGATGTTGACCTCTTTGACGATCTGCTGGTAGCGTGCGCCCTCAGAGAGCATGATGGCCGCGTCCAGCCTCTGGGCCATGTCCTGGATCTCCTTTACGGTGCAGAGATCCTCAAAATACTGGTAGCATTCCTCAATGGATTTCAGATTCACGAAGGTCTCGAAGAGCCTGTCGATGGAGGGAGTATGAAAATTGATCACGGTCGGAGCCTCCTTTTGTGCCGGAAACAAATCACTTTATTATTTTAGCATGATAAAGTGATAAAGTCAATAGAAAAATGAAAATTTTCCGTTCACGCGAGGTGGGTTTCATATTATCGCCCATTATTCCCATGATTTCTACCGATTTCTGCGTAGGGGCGACTCACGCTGCGGCAGATACTTGTAGCTGCAGTCGCCCGTTAGGCCGGGTTATGCGCTGGGAATAACGGCGCGATGTGGGCATCGCGCCCTACAAGATGCATAATGTCGCGTAGGGTCGACTCACGAGTCAACCGTTTATGCACGAACAGATACCGCCGCCGGGGAATATCACAAACAGTCGGTTTTCGGGCGATTCGTGAATCGTCCCTACGGGATGGTGCGTTTCCCAACGTCCGTCGAAGACGGATTTCATCCCTGCGAGGGGATTTCATCATGCAATGATTTCATCCGTAACGCGGATTTCATTCGGTGGGCGGTAATCTGCAATAGGATGGTGCTTCTCGTAGGGTCGACTCACGAGTCGACCGTTTCACCGGGACGAGCGACGAGAAGACACGGGATGATCGGATAGCCTATAACACACGCAACCCCTTTCGGGATGGAGT
>JAKSPX010000354.1 GCA_024404415.1 Clostridia bacterium
CGCGCCCACGCGCGTCGTGATGGGGCTTGCGGCCCAGCGGCCGAAGGCGGCGGCCGCGCCGGTGGAATTGACCAGCGCCACCAGGATGCCGAGCATGATGAGGAACAGGAAAATACCGGCGTTTCCTTCCACGGCGGAGGTCAGGCCCTCGCCGATGATGGAGTTGAGCGCCTCGACCGGCCTGAAGCCGTTGGCAAAGAGTGCACCGGCCAGAATGCCGATGAAGAGTGAGGAATAGACCTCTTTGGTGATCAGTGCGAGGACAATGGCGATGACCGGCGGGAGCAGGGCGACAACGGTGGCGTAATAGCGTCCGTTTTCGGCGTCTCCCCCGTTCACGGTGATGGCGAGCACCACCGTGAGGACAACGAGTACCCCGGCGGCGATGATCTTGGCGAGCGTGGATTTCTTCATAAATGACTTCTCCTTTTCGGAACCTCGCGGCAATAAAATAACCGCGGCACCTGATAAAGTGCCGCGGTACAAAGCATAAGCTTTCTGCCAACGATAGCGCTCCACATTTCTGTGACAGTCCGCGGCATCTTCTGTCGCGGCCCAACGCCGTTTCCCCGGAAATGAAAACGACATTTCGGCGGTTTCCCCTTTCGCGCGCGCCTTTCCGGGCGTTTTCCGCGCTACTCATGTCACCGCTCCTCTACCAGTTGCAAATGATTATATACCGATAATCCCCATTTGTCAAGTATGAATATGCAGTTTTTTTCGTGCAAAAAAGCCTCCGGAAATATCCGAAGGCTTTTGGCTTTGATTTCAGACCTTACGCGTTGATGGCCTTGTCGATCGCAACAGCGACAGCGACGGTAGCACCGACCATGGGGTTGTTGCCCATGCCGATGAAGCCCATCATTTCGACGTGTGCCGGAACGGAGGAAGAACCCGCGAACTGCGCGTCGGAGTGCATACGACCCATGGTATCGGTCATGCCGTAGGAGGCAGGGCCGGCGCCCATGTTATCCGGGTGGAGGGTACGGCCCGTGCCGCCGCCGGAAGCGACGGAGAAGTACTTCTTGCCGAGCTCGGTGCATTCCTTCTTATAGGTGCCTGCGACCGGGTGCTGGAAGCGGGTCGGGTTGGTGGAGTTGCCGGTGATGGAGATATCGACGCCTTCCATGTGCATGATGGCAACGCCTTCACGGACGTCGTCGGCACCGTAGCAGCGGACAGCGGCGCGGTCGCCTTCGGAGTACTTGATCTCCTTGACGATCTTGACTTCGTTGGTGTAGTAGTTAAACTGGGTCTGGCAGTAGGTGAAGCCGTTGATGCGGGAGATGATCATAGCGGCGTCCTTGCCGAGACCGTTGAGGATGACGTGCAGGGGGTTCTTGCGGACCTTGTTGGCGTTGTTGGCGATCTTGATAGCGCCTTCAGCAGCCGCGAAGGATTCGTGGCCCGCGAGGAACGCGAAGCACTTGGTCTCCTCGGAGAGGAGCATAGCGCCGAGGTTGCCGTGGCCGAGACCGACCTTGCGGTTGTCAGCAACAGAACCGGGGATGCAGAAAGCCTGGAGGCCGATGCCGACCGCTTCAGCGGCTTCAGCGGCGGTCTTCACGCCCTTCTTGATGGCGATGGCGGCGCCGACGGTGTAAGCCCAGCAGGCGTCCTCAAAGGCGATGGGCTGGGTTTCCTTGACGATGGTATAGGGGTCGATACCGACGTTCTTGCAGATCTCCGCGCATTCTTCCACGGAAGCGATGCCGTATTCGACGAGAGCGGCGTTGACTTTGTCGATTCTTCTTTCGTAGTTCTCAAAAAGTGCCATTCTGAAACCCTCCTTCCTTAGTCTTTACGCGGGTCGATGTACTTAGCAGCTGCCTTGAAGCGGCCGTAGGACCCGGTGGCTTTCGCGAGGGCTTCGTTGGCGTCGACGCCCTTCTTGATGGATTCCATCATCTTGCCGAGATGGACGAATTCGTAGCCGATGGTCTGATCGTTCTCATCGAGAGCGATGCGGGTGACGTAACCTTCGGCGATCTCGAGGTAACGGGGACCCTTCGCCTTGGTACCGAAGTTGGTACCGACCTGGCTTCTGAGGCCCTTGCCGAGGTCTTCGAGGGAAGCGCCGATCGGAAGACCGTCATCGGAGAACGCGGTCTGGGTACGGCCGTAAACGATCTGGAGGAAGAGCTCTCTCATGGCGACGTTGATGGCGTCGCAGACGAGGTCGCTATTCAGAGCTTCGAGGATGGTCTTGCCGGGGAGGATCTCGGAGGCCATGGCGGCGGAATGGGTCATACCGCTGCAGCC
>JAKSPX010000355.1 GCA_024404415.1 Clostridia bacterium
CTTTTTCGGCGAGAACGATGGCGATGCCCTGACCGATGTTGTGGCTGCCGCCGGTGACGAGAGCTTTTTTGGACATGGTGAATTCCTCCTTATTTCCCCTGCGGGGGAAGCGGAAGCGGGTGCTTCCGGATTTTCTTCATGATACCATGCATTTGCGAGAATGACAAGATAAATTTCCGAAACGATGAAACTTTTTCTATCCCGCCGTCGTCAGAAATAAAAGGGGAGAATACGCAAAAAATATTCCGATGTGTGCGTCTCTCCATTGACTTGCAATGAATAATGTAATATAATATGCAAGGGTAAAAATATGCATTTCTTACCGTGAGATAAATTTCGCAGGAAAACTGCGTTTATGGGAGGATAAAATGTCAGAAAACAAAATGGGTAAAGGAAAAAAAGCACTTCTGATCGGGGCGATCAGCGCCGCGTCAGCAGTGGTGGTGGGGTGTGCCGCCTTTCTGACGCTGGCATCGGCATCTGTCGCAAAGTACGATAAGATCTATCCCGGCGTGGAGTGCTGCGGCGTCTCGCTCGAGGGCAAGACCGAAGAGCAGGCCGTCATGGAGCTGCAGGCGAAGAGCGTGGAGGATTTCAAGGACAAGTCCTTCCGCATCGTCTACGAGGACGCGGCTGTGGAGATCTCCGCCAATGAAGCGGGCATCCACTATAACGCCGAGGAGATGGCGAAGGAAGCCTATGCTTACGGCCGCGACGGCTGGATGCTGGGGAAATACTTCCGCATCAAGATGAACACCGGCACGCATGATATTCCGGCACAGGTCGAGCGCTCGACCGACGTGGTGGAGGAGAAGGTCGAAGAGTTCGCGGGACTCATCGAAGCGGACGTCACTATGCCCACCTACGAGATCGTCGGCGAAGAAAAGATCAAGATCGACCTCGGCGAGGAAGGCTGCGCCATCAGCCGCCAGCAGGTCACCGAAGATGTGAAGAGCCGCATCGAAAACCTCGAATTCGGCGATTACACAGTTGAGACCACCATCACGCCGCAGGACGCCATCGACCTGAAGGCCATCTACGACGAGATCTACTGTGAGGCCACGGAGGCCTGCATCAAGTATGTGCCGACGGATTGGACCGAAGAGACCGCCGACCAGTACACCGAAGAACAGCTTGCCGCCTATAAGGGCAGGCACAAATATGTCATCCTGAAGGGCCAGACCGGCCTGAGCTTTGACCTTGACGCGGCTCAGAAGCTGGTCGACAACGCCGAAGAGCGCGTCGTTGAGATCCCCATCATCCAGGATATCCCCGAGGACACCACCGAAGAGATCGAATCCAAGGTCTTCCGTGACCTCCTCGGCAGCGCCACCACCAAGCTCAACACCGGCGAAGTCAACCGTACCCACAACATCGACCTTGCCTCCAAGGCGGTCAACGGCACGGTCATCTGCCCGGGTGACACCTTCTCCTATAACAGCACCGTCGGCGAACGCACGGCGGCCAAGGGTTACAGAGACGCCAAGATCTTCGCGTCGGGCGAGATCGTGGACGGCCTCGGCGGCGGCATCTGCCAGCTTTCCAGCACCATCTATATTTCGACCCTTCTTTCGGGTCTGACTCCCACCGAGCGCTATGCCCACCGCTTCGCCGTTTCCTACACCAAGCTGGGGCAGGACGCGACGGTCTGCTGGGGCTCGCTGGACTATAAGTTCAAGAACACCTCCAACTGGCCGGTCAAGGTCACCGTTTCGAGAAGCGGCGGCTCTCTGACAGTGAACATCTACGGCACCAAGGAGGATAACTACACCTATTCGCTTTCCTCCACTCAGACCGGCACCAAGAGCTACGGAAAGAAGACGGTCTACGTCCAGCTCGGCAGTGCCAAGGCCAAGGAACTCGGCCTCACCAAGCTCGGTGCATCCAAGACCGAGGGCGGCATCACCGGCTACACCAGCACCACCTACCGTATCCGCTATCTGAACGGTCAGAAGGTCGATTCCCAGAAGGTCAATGACTCGGAATACAAGACGCAGGACAGAACGACCTACATCGCGGCTTATCTCGATAAAAACGGCAAGCCCTATACCGACTCCAACGGCAATCTGATCGATCCGAACGCCCACAAGCCGAAGCCGGAACCCAGTACCGATCCCGATACCGGCACTGAGCCCGACACCGATACGGAACCCGCACCGGAGCCCACGCCGGAACCGGAACCCACCCCCGAGGATTAAACGAATCAGGAGGATGAGATGGAATTTGAGAGAAACGGCGGAAACATTATCAACCGCCTC
>JAKSPX010000356.1 GCA_024404415.1 Clostridia bacterium
CGCCTTTCACCGGCACCGCGCCCCTGTAGGGCCCCGGCGTGACGTCCTTGCCGAAGCCCTCATGCGAGAGGGCATAATTCTGGCAGTAGACGCACCCGAGGTTACAATGGGAGAAAAACACCGTGCCGGAGCCGCGCGTTCCCGAAATGCAGGGTTCTTCCCAGAAATGAAGTGCCGCGCGCGCAACGCGGAGGGTATCCCCCGCGCCGCAGAAGCCCCTCTCCCCTGCGTGTCTATTCACCCTGCATTCCCGCGGGCAGAGTGTGCAGCTTTCAAAGGCGGTCAAATCCAAATTTACCACCGTCCTCCAAACGCAGAAGCGCGTCGATGATGATCTTCCCGTGGTCAAACGCGAGGCCGTCAGAGGAAAGATGAGAAATCTCCCACGTCCTCCCGGTGAGACCTTTTTTCAGTACGACCGAAGCCTCTGCTTTCAGGGTGTTTTCACCGTTTTGAAGCGTCAGGCAGACCTTTTCCTCATTTCTCGCGGCCTTCAGCCTGAAAAAGCGCGCGTCGGCCGCGTCGTCATCCGCCATGACCTCGCTTTCGTGACCCGAGACGTCGGCGATAAAGCTCCTTGTCGCCACCCAGCCTCGCGGATCGCGCCCGGGATAAGCAAAGAAACCCGCCGGGACGACTTCGAGGCCTGTAAGCGACGTTTCTTCCTTTAATTCACGCGCAGCCGATTCTTCGATGCTCTCCCCTCTCTCCGCGAAGCCGCCCGGGAGCGCCCATCTGCCGAGATAGGGATGTCCCTTCCTCCTGATGAGGAGCAAGCTCACGCCGTTTTCAAAGGAAAAGATCAGATTGTCCGCCGACAGGGACGGGCGGTCGAATTTCGTCATATCGTACCCGGCGAGAAATTCCGCCTCGGTCAGACCGTTTTTATCGCGAAGTTCTTCCATTGCAATTATTCCTTTCGGCTATATTGTGTAAGATTTTACCATTCGTCTTTATTTTTTACCACTTTTGTCCAGCCCGGCCACCACGGCAGAGGCGAGTTTCACCTTGTCCTCCCCTTCTTTGGCACGGATGGAGACGTAGGGCGTGCTCCCGGCGTTGAGGAAGACGCGCCCCTTGAAGGCGGGCATGACGCAGAGCGCCGAGATCTTCATGAAATCGGGGTTTTCCAGGCGGAAGCAGAGCATCCCTTTTTTCTCGCTGATCTCGTTGACGCCGACAGAGGCGGCGGCGTTCTTGAGAAGCGCCACGTCGATGAGCGCCTGCACCTCGCTTCCGCACTCACCGTAACGGTCGATAAGCTCGTCGGTCATGTCCTCGGCATCCTCTTTGGAGCGGATATAGGCGATGCGGCGGTAAATATCCAGCCTTTCGGGGGCGTTGGGGATATATTTCTCGGTGATGCGGGCGTTGATGGCCATATCGACCGTGCACTCGGTGTGGTGCACCGGCGACTCGCCCTTGGCCTCGACCACCGCTTCGTCCAAAAGGCGCAGATACATATCGTAGCCGACGCTCATCATGTGGCCCGACTGTTCGGCGCCGAGGACGTTGCCTGCGCCGCGGATCTCCATATCGCGCATAGCTATACGGAATCCGGCCCCGAATTCGGCGAATTCGCGGATGGCGGAGAGCCTTCTGGTGGCAACTTCGGAAAGGACTTTCCCTTTACGGTACGTGAGGTAGGCATAGGCCCTTCTGGACGATCTACCGACGCGGCCGCGGATCTGGTGGAGCTGGGCAAGGCCCATTTTGTCCGCGTCCTCGATGATGAGGGTATTGACGTTGGGGATGTCGATGCCGGTCTCGATGATGGTGGTACAGACGAGGATCTGCACGTCGCCCGAAACGACCGACTGCATGACGTCGTTTAACTCCTCCGGCTTCATCTGCCCGTGTCCGACGGCGACCGAAGCGTCCGGGAAGGCCGCGGCGATTTTTGACGCGACGCGCGTGATGGTCTCCACGCGGTTGTGGAGGTAATAGATCTGCCCGCCGCGGGCAAGCTCACGCGAGATGGCGTCAAAGATCACGTGGTCGTCGTGTTCCAATACATAGGTCTGCACGGGGTGGCGGTTCTGGGGTGCCTCCTCCAAAAGCGACATATCGCGGATGCCGGAAAGCGACATATTGAGGGTGCGCGGGATGGGCGTGGCCGTGAGAGTCAGGACGTCGACGGTACGGCTCATCTCCTTGAGTCGTTCCTTGTGCCCCACGCCGAAGCGCTGTTCCTCGTCCACGACGAGTAATCCGAGGTCGTAGAAACCGATGCTCTTGCAGAGCAGCTTATAGGTGC
>JAKSPX010000357.1 GCA_024404415.1 Clostridia bacterium
CTCGAAGGGGATGTAGCCCTCGATGTTTTCCACCGCCGTGATGGGCATACCGGCGGTGACTTTGCCGAGGAGCGGCACGCGCTTGAAGCTCTCCCTGCCGACCGAAAGCGCACGGGTCTTGCGGTCGTCTTTGGTCAGGTAGCCCATTTCGGCCAGCTCTTTGAGATAGGAATGGACAGTCGCGGTCGAGCGGATGCCGACACCGGCGCAGATCTCGCGCACGGAGGGCGGGTAGGAACGCTCCGCCACGGTGTTGGAGATAAAATCAAGCACTTCGCGCTGCTTGTCTGTCAATGCTTTCATAAGCTGCCATCCTTTCTTGCCGGGGAAAACCTTTGTTTACCTTAGTATAGCACATCCGAAAGCAAAAATCAAACGAATGTTTAGATTATTTCAAATTTTTTTTGCACCTGATCGCGCATGCTTTGGTACCCCTCTTTGCCGAAGAAGCAGTTGATGGCCTCGACCAGCGAGGAGACGTTGAGTCTCTCGGGGAGCGAGGCGAGGGCCAGCAATTCTTTGCGGCGGGAGGCACTGTCTTCTCTTCCGAAGAAACCGTCCTCGTATAAATCGAGGCGGGTGATGCCCGGCGGCGGGACGGGGGCGTCTTCGCCGAGGAAGGTCGCGCCCGCACGGCGGACAGCCTCTAAAATGACCTCGTCCTTCATACCCTCCACGCCGAGCTTTCCTTCGGCGGAGGGAGAAGCCTTGCGCTTTTCCTTGCCGTAGACGTCAGGGATGTAGGCGTTCAGCACTTTTCCCGAAACGCGCGACTTAATCAGCGAACGGATGCGGCCGCCGGCAGAATCGCCGTCGGTGAGGATGAGGATGCCTCTTTCACGGGATAACGCGTCGAGATGGCGGAGAAGGTCGGTCTTTTTGTAGATCCCGAAGCCGTCGGTGGCGAGGATGATGCCCTCGAAGAGGCTTTTCACCTTGTGAAGGTCGTATTTGCCCTCGACGATGATGGCTTCTTTGATGCGGTATTTTTCCATGGCGTCACCTCGCGCGTCCCAAAAGGATGCAGAGCTTCATAAGGAGCATTTCGGTCATCAAAACGCCGTCCTCTGAGGAGGAACGGAGCTTATATTCGTTTTCAACGCAGAGGGAGACTGCGCGGCGGAGCCTTAAAATGTCCACGCGGGAGACGATCTTACGAAGGACGAAGAGCCGGTTTTCGCGGATGGAGAGGAGCGAACAGAGCTTGTCCGAAGAGACGTTTTCCGCCGTCCCGAGCTTGACGGCGTAGTAGCGGCGCATATCGCCGAACAGGATGCTTGAAAGGATATATTCGTTGGAGCCTTTTTTGATCTGGGCGCGGAAAAGCGAGAGCGCCTCGGCGAGATTGCCTTCAAAAATGGCGTTGGAGATCAGATAGGAGGCCGCATCCGGCGAGAGCGAGACAAGAGAGTCGATGTCGGCGCGGGTGATGTCGTGATGCGGTACCGACAAAAGCTTTTCCGCCTCGGACATGACCTGCTGGGTATCGCTTCCGGCGGAGAGCGAGACGAAATAGGCCGCATCGGCGGGGGAGATGCTCTTTTCCGCTTCGCGGAAGGTGCGGATGATGAGCTTGGCCATTTCGTCCGGCGAGGGGGTCTCGAATTCGTAGACTGTCGTGAGGGAGGATAGGGCACGCGCAAAGGAGGCGCTGCCGCCCCCGCCCTCGGTATTTTTGCCCTTCCTGGCAGGCTCGGCAAGCTCAATGAGCAATACCGCGTAGTCGGGGATATCTTTCAGAATGGAAATGTAGAGATCTGCATCCTCCGCGGTGAGCTGAGCCGGGTGAAAGCGGCGGACGTGGATGAATTTGCGCTCGGCAAAGACCGGGGGCATATCCACCGCGTCGGAAAGTTCTTCGGGGGTGAGGGTGTCGCCGTCCAGCGTGACGAGGTTCATGTCGTCGTCACCGACCACGGCGGCGGTCAGTTCCTCACAGCACTTGTCGCGGAACCAGGGCTCTTTGTCGGCAAAGACATAAAGGCGGTCGGTATCCTTTTTCAGGGCGGCTTTGAAAGCGGCCAGCGCGTTTTTTTCGGCCATGACGGCTCCTTTCGTGGTATTATCGGATCTTGAGATGATCTCCGGCGGCGATGAAGCTGAATTCACCCGCAGTGTAGGCGGAAACGAGGACGTTGATGTCGTCCGAGGGATTTTTCGGCGGCGTGCCGAAGGTATAGACCGGCTCTCCGCGGAGCCATGAAGCGGTATCGGGGTATTTCAAGGCCTCCCGGGAGAG
>JAKSPX010000358.1 GCA_024404415.1 Clostridia bacterium
GGTCATGGACCTGGCCGGCGTAGCCCATCTGTCCACTATCAAGAGCCGTGTGCCCGTCCTGCGCCCCTTCGACGGTTTCCGCACCGCCCACGAGGGTCAGAAGATCGAGAGACTCGACAAAGAGGGCGCTTACGACGCGAAAAGAAAGATCTTCCACGAGGAATACGTCAAGCTGATCCTCGACCGCATGACCAAGGAATACGGCGTTGACGTGCTCTTCCACGCCCTTCTGACCGGCGTGAAAAATGACGGTGAAAAGATCGTCTCCCTCACCTTCTCCGGCAAATCCGGCTCCTTTGAATTGGAGGCCGATCAGTATATCGACGCGACCGGCGACGCCGACCTCTCCTACCTTGCGGGCTGCTCCTTCCGCCTCGGCCGCGACGCCGACCAGCTCTGCCAGCCCATGACCCTCTGCTTTCGCATGGCGAACATCGACAAGGAGCAGTATTACGCCCACCGCGCCGAGATCAACCCGCTTTATAACGAATGGCAGAAGGAGGGTAAGATAAAGAACCTCCGTGAAAACGTCCTGATCTTCGATAACCTCCTCCCCGGCGTGCTGCATTTCAATTCCACCCGCATCGTCAAGCTCGACCCGACCAACCCCTTTGACCTCTCCAAGGCTGAAATGGACGCGCGCGAGCAGATGTTTGAGCTTCTGAACTTCATGAAAACCAATATCCCCGGCTTTGAAAACGCCGAGATCGCCTTCTCTGCCCCGGCCATCGGCGTAAGAGAGAGCCGCATGATCAACGGCCGCCACATCCTCACCGCCGAGGAACTCAAGGACTGTACCCGTTTCCCGGACGCCATCGCCGCGGGCAACTACGATATCGACATCCATAACCCCGAAGGCACCGGCACCAGCCACTACTATTTCCCGGCGGGCCAGTATTACACCATCCCTTATTCCTGCCTGATCCCCGAAGGAAAATCCAACCTGCTGGTCGCGGGCCGCTGCCTCTCCGCCACCCACGAGGCGCAGGCCTCCATCCGCATCATGCCCATCTGCGCCACCACCGGCGAAGCGACGGGCGTCGGCGCGGCGGTCGCCCACAAATCCGGCGTTCCGACCTACGCATCCGACATCAAGGAGATCCAGCGCATCCTCCTTCAAAACGGCGCATTCATCGGATAAAAACAGACACACTTTTCAGGCCTTTCCCCGCGAGACAATGTCATCAAGTCAAGTAAATAAACCTCTATCCGCCGCATTTTTTCGCACCGCAGTGGCGATTTGAACTATGTTGGCGCAGGGGCGGATGCCTACATCCGCCCGAAAGGCCGGTGCTTGCAGCAGCTTTTCGGGTCGATGATGGGCATCGACCCCTACGGTTTTGCTCTTAACCGAATGACCTTGTCCGACAAGCGGGGGAAGGCATTCTTTGGTTCTATACGGAGGTACAGAATGGAGATCATACGACCCGGAAAACAAGATTATGACGAGCTGATGACGCTCTTCCACGACGTTTTTACCCGTGCCCACGGAAATGAGACCGATTTTGAAAAAGAGCTTCCCGCCATGTGCGTCCGTGACGACGAGCACATGGGAAAGCACCTCGCCGTGCGTGAGGACGGCAAACTGGTCGCCGCACTCGGCGTCTATCTGCTCCCCGCCCACGTCGGCGATACCCCGCTTTTATTTTCCACCGTCGGCAACGTGGCCACCCACTGGGATTACGAGGGCCGCGGCTATATGGCCGCCCTCATGAAATTGGCCATGCGCGAGATCGAAGAAAAACGCGCGGACGTCTCCCGCCTCGGCGGTCTCCGCCAGCGCTACGACCGTTACGGCTACGAGGTGGCGGGCAGCGATTATCACTTTACGCTCACCTCCCGCAACGTGCGTCTCCGCTTCCCCGAGACGCGCCATGTGACCTTTGAAAAGATCGCGCGGAACGACGAAAGCGCCCTCGCCTTCTGCCGTTCGCTTTATGAAAAAGGCGCCATCCGCTATGACCGTCCCGGCGAAAGCTTCTACCTCACCATGATCGCGTGGCAGTGCGTCCCCTACCTTGCCCGGAATGAAAAAGGCGAGGCGATCGGCTACCTCGTCGCCTCTCCGGGCGGCACGTCGCTTACCGAAGCCTTCGCCCTTGATGACGAATGCTTCACCGATATGATCGTCGGCTGGCAGAAGGCGGTCGGGAAAGACATCTCCTTCCGCCTCGCGCCCTATGAGATCTCCCTCATCAAGCGTTTTTACGACGTTGCGGAACACTTCTCGGTC
>JAKSPX010000359.1 GCA_024404415.1 Clostridia bacterium
GCCTCTCAGATCGAGCGCGCGAAAAAGCGCATCGAAGGAAAGACCGACGCCAAAAAGTTCATCGCCTATTTCGGCGTCGGCTCGGCGACCCACGGCGAGGTCGGAAGGCTGGAGGAGATCTTCGCCGCCGCCCTTGCGCTTCCCGAGGTGGTCGGGCTCTCGCTTGGGACGCGGTGCGACTCCTTGGACGACGAAAAGATCGCCATGCTCGCGCGATTAAATGAAAAAAAGCCCGTCTGGGTCGAATTAGGCTTCCAGACGGCAAATGAGGCGACCGCTAAAGCCATCAACCGCGGTTCCGGGAGCGAATTATTCCTCGAAACGGTGAAAAAGCTCAACGGCGCGGGGCTGGAGCCGGTCGCCCACCTCATTTTCTCGCTCCCCGGCGAGACGGAGGAGGATATGCTCCATTCGGTGGATTTTGTCGCCGAGGCGGGGATCAAAGGCGTGAAGATACACATGCTCTCCATCCTCACCGGCACGCCGATGGAAAAGGACTACCGTGAGGGCAAGATCCCTCTCCTCACGCTTGAGGAATACACCGATATCCTGATCAAGGCTCTCCGCCGCCTCCCGCGTGACGTGGTCATCCACCGCTTCACCGGCGACGGCGCGAAACGCGACCTTGTCGCCCCCTTATGGACGGCCGATAAGAAGCGGGTGCTCAACTATATCCGCCGCGAATTTGAAAGGCAGGAGCTTTGGCAGGGAAGCGATTTAGAAGTGAGGAGTTAGGAGTGAGGAGTGAGGAGTTTACCATGAATTCTCGCTCCCGTAGGGAACGCCGTCCCCGGCGTTCCGTTCATCCGGGTTATGCGATAAAATACGGAGCGCCCGGGAGGGCGCTCCCTACGACATTTGAGCGTTACTCATGACTCGTCACTTTTCACTTATCCCTTCACCGATCAATAACTCCTCACTCCTCATTCCTCACTCCTAACTTTATAAAGGAACAACTATGCAGGAAGCTTATCACAACAATTTCACAGAGGGCGTGAAGGACGGGATCCCGATCGCGCTGGGGTACCTTTCGGTGTCGTTTGCCATCGGCATTTCGGCGGTCGCGATGGGTTTCCCGGTGTGGGCGGCGGTACTGATCTCGCTTCTGAACGTCACCTCGGCCGGAGAGGTCGCGGGGATGCCGCTGATCATTTCCGGCGCGCCGATGGTCGAAATGGTCTTAACGCAGTTGGTCATCAACCTGCGTTATGCCCTCATGTCCCTTTCCCTGACCCAGAAGCTCGACCCCTCTCTGAATACCCCGAAGCGCCTCGGCATCTCCTACGGCGTGACCGACGAAATTTTCGCCCTCGCTTACTCCAAATCCGGCAAGGTCGGCAGCCGCTACATGGCGGGGCTGATCGCCATCCCGGTCTTCGGCTGGACGCTCGGCACCTTCCTCGGTGCGGCGGCGTCATCCCTGCTTCCGGAGTCCTTCCGCTCGGCGCTGGGCGTCGCCATTTACGGGATGTTCCTCGCCATCGTCCTGCCCCCGGCCAAGCGTCAGCGCGCCGTGCGGGTGGTCGTGTGCATCGCCATCCTCTTTTCCTGCTTGTTCCGATTCGTACTCACGCGCGTGTCCGGCGGATTTGCCATCATCCTCTCAGCCGTCGCAGCTTCGGCGCTCGGCGCTCTGTTCTTCCCTCTGAAGGACCCGGGAGAAGAAGGAAGGGAGGCGAACGACCATGCCTGACCGCTTTTTCCTCTATCTTTTCGTCATGGCGGGGGTCACCTACCTCATCCGTGCCCTGCCCCTCACCCTCTTCCGGCGGCAGATCACCAACCGCTTCGTCCGCTCGTTTTTAGCCTACGTCCCCTACGCCGTCCTCGCCGCCATGACCATCCCGGATATCCTCTTTTCCACCGCCTCGGTCTGGTCGGCCGCCGCAGGACTTGCGGTCGGGTTCATTCTCGCGTTCTTCGACCAAAGCCTCCTCACCGTCGCCGGATGCGCGGCCCTCGCGGTGTTTATTGTGGAAAGATTTATTTGAAAGCTTGCCTTCCGAAAGGGAGGCGGGCTTTTTCGTCAAAAGTGAGGAGGGAGAAGTTTTCAGTTTTCAGTATTCAGTTTTCAGGAGAACGATGCCGGAAGCCTCCCCTTGTTGCAAGGGGTGGTGCTTCGCCTGAAAGGCGGAGCGGAATATCCGGAAAGATAACGAGCCCCTCAGTCTCGCTACGCTCGCCAGCTCCCCTAATTAATAAGGGGAGCCTTCCGGGATTTTTCT
>JAKSPX010000036.1 GCA_024404415.1 Clostridia bacterium
CGTGCCGCCATCGACTGCGGAGATCATTACCTCATGCTCTGCACCGAAAACGACGTCCCGCATTTCCAGCACGTCGCCAATGCCCTGATCGACACGATCAAAGCAGAATAAACGCAAACGGAGGTGCCCTATGAAAAAGAACCGCCCCCTGACCTATTGTAATCCGCTTCCGATCCCCCAGATCCCGCGCGGAAAAGACCGCTGGTATGATGACCAGTACGGCATGTTCAGCCATGAGAACAAACCTTCTAACGTCACGTGGCCCGATTACCGCTCCATTTCCGACCCGACCGTCTTTTACTGGGAGGGCAAATGGTATCTCTACCCGAGCTACGGCATGGCGTGGGTGAGTGAGGACCGAAATACAGCCCTTCCATCATCCCGTGGGGCGAAAAATTCCTCATGACCTCGTGGTGCAACCCGCTTTATGAAAGCGATTCGCCGACCGGGCCCTTCCGCGAGCTGGGACCGCTGGTGCTTCCGGACGGCAGCACCGTGCTCCCGAGCGACCCCGGGATCTTCCTTGACGATGACGGACGCATCTATCTTTACGAATTTTATGCGAAAAATAACCCCGGGACCCGCTTTTTTACCTCGCAGATCCGGGGGTATGAACTGGATACAAAAGACCCGACTAAAGTCCTTCGCGGCCCGGTCGTGGTAGCCGAGATCGACCCGGAAAACCGTCCCGCCGAAAGAGGCGGCAACGCCAATCAGAATCATCATTTCGGCTGGTTTGAGGGGCCGCACATGCTGAAGCACAACGGCCGCTATTACCTAATCACCGCCGCGCCGAACACCGAATACGAGATCTACGCCATGGAGGCCTTTTATTCGGATGAGAATCCGCTCGAGGGCTTCGTCTCCCACACGAGAAATCCCCTGACGCGCCACACCGCCGGCGTCGTCCGCGGCAGCGGCCACGGCTCGGTGGAGCACGGCCCCGGGAACGCTCTCTGGGCCTTCTACACCGTCGCCGTTCCGTATATGCATATGTATGAAAGGCGCATCGGCATGGATAAGGTCGAGGTGGATGAAAATGGCGAACTATACTGCCCCTACGGCGTGACCGACACGCCGCGCATTGCGCCGGGAGAGGAAAACGCAGGCGCGGACATCGGCTACCTGCCCCTAAACGGCTGGGGAAGGCCGAAGGCCACCTCCGAAGCGCCGGGGAGAGAACCGATCTACGCTTCCGATGGCAGCAGCCTGACGTATTGGGAACCGGCGAAGGATGACCCGACGCCGACCCTGACCTACGACCTCACCGACCCTTATGTGGTCGGCGCAGTGCGTATCTTCTGGAGAGAAAAAGGGCTGGATTACGGAAATGGCATCCTGCCCGGCGCTTTCCGCTACGTCGTGGAGGGGAGCACGGAAGAGAAGCCCGATGAGTGGTTCCCGCTTCTCGACCGCTCGGCTTCCGACGAGGATTATAACGTCGACTACCGTACCTTCGAGGAAAAGGAATGCCGCTTCGTCCGCCTCCGCATCACGGGCGCGCCGAAGGGTATCAATCCCGCCGTGATCGACTTCACGCTTTTTGGATACATGGAATAAAACGGAGCTTAGAAAAGGATAAAAAGCCCTCTCAGTCACTTCTTCGTCGTGACAGCTCCCCCAAAGGGGGAGCCTTCCGAATCAGAATCATCCCGGAAGGCTCTCCCTCCGGGAGAGCTGGCAAGCAGAGCGAGACTGAGAGGGTGTTATTGTTGCCTATCGGATAAACCGGTTACACTTCTCTTGCCGCTTCAACGACCCAGCGGATGCGTTCGTGGTCGATGGCGGAATCAATGGTGCAGTCGGCGCCGAGGAGGAGACCCTTTTTGCCGAACTCGGCGATCAGATTCTTGGTGAAGGCCTGCACCTCTTCCTTGGTGCCCTCGTGGAGAAGACCCTGGTTGGTCATGCCCTCGCGGTGGAGGCTTTCAAACCCGCCGAGGCAGGCCTTGCCGCCGAAGAACTCGCGGCCCTTGGTGAGGGGCCTCTTCTCGACGTCGACCGCCCAGTTGACGCACTTGACCGGGTAATCCTGCCAATCCTCCACGCGGTTGGAGTCGCCCGCCCAGCCACAGCAGTGGAGAATGTTGTAGTCGCTTAATTCATTGGCCTTTTCGAGGACGTAGAGGTCGCTCGGGCGGATCATTTCCTGATATTCTTCGTAGGTGAAGCGATCCTTTTCGCCGCCCTGCACGCAGTAGTAAATGCCGTCGCAGCCCGCAGTCTGGATCAATTCTTTGGTCAGAAGGGCGTTGGATTCGCCGATGACCATCATGGCGTGCATGACGGCCTCTTTGTTTTCCCTCAGGTCGCGCATGACTCTTTCTTCGCCCGCGCCGAAGCGGATGGAGGAGAAGGGGCAGAAGACGTTATAGAAGACGGGCATTTCCTTGCCGATCTCTTCAACGAGGCGGCGGGCGCGCTCGACCTGCTCGGCGATAAAGGGATCGTCCTTGGTGAGCGGCTTTAATTTATACCAATCTTCCGCCGTCACGATGTCATCGGGGATGGGGTAATTGAAATAGCTGTCACACATGATCTTCAGAAGGTCGGTGTCACAGTCGCGGACGTAGTCGAGGTGTGCTTTGACGCACGGTTCGCCGTAGTTCTGCCCCTTGCCGAAGTGGTACCAGAAGCCTACGGGAACGTGGTCGACCTCTTTTTTGTCCATCGCGTTGAAAACTCTTGCGCGCTTATCCATGATGTGCCTCCATATATGTTTATTTTAGTTTTCGATGTAGCACGGCTCCCTCATTGAGGGAGCTGGCGAGCGAAGCGAGACTGAGGGAGTAAAGCCTTCCGGTAAGCATAGGGTTTCTTGTTTCGCGAAAAAAACCAATACTCCTTCCGTCAAAAACTCCGTTTTTGCCACCTCCCTCGAAGAGGGAGGCTGATAGGGAGATCTCACAGTTTGCCGAATTTTTCGTCGAGCGTGCGGGTATAGGCTTCGAGCAGACGGTCGTTTCGCTTACCGTTGTCGGTGGAATAACCGTGCCACGCGGCGGCGGAGGGGCGTTTGATCGAAAAGGCCACGCACTGGCCGTTTGCCCCGGTCTTCAAAAAGATATCGGTGTCGCGGAAGCGGGTGCAGGCAAAGTCGTTTTCCATCGCCATCGTGATCCACTTTTCGGAAAGAAGCCGCTTCCCGTCGTAAAGCCCGTTATTGGCATAGACCCAGCCGAGCTTGGCCACGTCGTCCGAACGGGCGAAGAAGCCGCCGCCACAGATTGGATGCCCCATCGGGCATTTAGCCATGGCCCACTGGTTATAGGCAAGCGGGTCGAAAAAGGTCTCTTTCAGATATTGGTCGGCAGGCTTGCCGGTGATCTTATGAATGACGCGGCCTAAAAGATAATAGGCTTCGTCGGAATATTTGTAGAAAGTATCGGGTTTGTGAATGACCTCAAGCGAGAAGATGTGCCAAAGATAATCCTTCCCGATGGCCCTTTCGTCGTCATCATCGTCGTCCACGCCGTGGGGGACCTTCTCAATGCCGATCTTGTGGCGCAGAACGTCATAGATCGTCACCTCGTCCCAGAGCGGGGACATCCCCTCCGGCTTTTCGTCAGGGGAGAAGAAGGAGGTCACGCGGTCCTCAAGCGACAGAAGACCTTTGTCGTAAAGCGTGCCGATGGCGGAAGCGATGAAGAATTTGGTCACCGAATGGGAGTTGTTCGCGTGGTTGGCGTGGGAATGCCGCCAGTATTCGATACCCTCAGACGTGATGAGCGCGACGTCATAGACCGGCTCGCTTTCCTTCATAAACGCATGAAACAAAGCATTCATGTTTATCGCCTCCTCTTGCTTCCCAGTATATCATCGCGCGCGGGATATGTCAATCGCGTTGACATATCCTCCGTGCTGATATATAATAAAAGAAGAAATTTATGGGTGTAAAGCCCCTTTTCATAGGAGAGATGCGGCATGAGCAAGAGTAAAAAGAGCAAAAAAGTGAAGAATCAGGTTTCTACCAATAAATTCGCCGGAGGTGCGCCCCAAAAGCCGCGCGCCGGGTGGATCATCGCCAGCATTGCGCTTCTGATCGTCGTCGCCGCGCTCGCCATTTCCCTGCGCTCCGCAAAAGAGACCGCCCTGTTCCGGGAGAAAGCCGCACTTCTGAAAAATGAGGTGCTCTCAGCCGAAATCACGGGGCCGATGGCTTCCGGCACGCCGAAAAACGTGGTCTTCCTCTCGCTTTCGGACAGCACCGAGCGCGCCTCGGTCTTCACGGGGACGGGCTCTTCACTCCGCGCCGCCTTCCGCGACGCCGAGAAGCAGGCGAGAAAGTTCGTCCGCGAAAACGATTATGAAGCGCTTTGGATCAAGGCCGACGTGGTGACCGAATCCCGGAGACTTTATCGGGATGAATTCTCCGATGAACTCAAGGGTTCTCGCGAGGAATTCTACCGAAACGGCGTCTCTTTTGATAAAAACTACGAGACTGCGCTTCTGGAAGCGGAATTAAACGGCGCCAAGATCTACGACTACGAGCAATATGAGATCGACTACGAATATTTGAATACCTACCTCAGAAAGGCCGGACGGCCGAAGCTGAAGGAGGAGAGCGACCGCTACGTCGTGTTCCACACCGACTGCTGGTTCTGCGGCGAGGATAAGGAAGTTTATCCCCTCATCTCGGAGGGCAACTGCTACGGCAGGCGCGACGTGGAAACGGTGGATAAGGACTATGCGCTCGATCTCGTGAAAAAGGCCTCCGGCTTCATGGCCGATCAGGTGGAGGAGGACGGCAGCTTCCATTACGGAATGTACCCGCGCTTTGACAACGACATCGAGGGCTACAACATCGTGCGCCACGCGGGCGCCATCTGGAGCCTCATCTGCCAGTACCGCGTCACGGGCGACGAGGCGGTCGTCCCGCTCATCAAGAGCACCATCGACTATATGCTGAAGGATTACGTCAGCTATTCGGACGAAAACACCGCCTATCTCGTCGAAAAAAAGTCGAGCGAGATCAAGCTCGGCGGCTGCGGCATCGCCGTGGTGGCCCTGACCGAATACATGGACGCTTTCGGAAATGAGGAGTATAAGGACCTTGCGATCAAGCTCGGCAACGGCATCCTCACCATGTTTGACGAAAAAGACGGCACCTATTTTCACGTTCTGAACGAGGATTTTACCCGCAAGGAGGCCTACCGCACCGTCTATTACGACGGCGAGGCCACCTTCGCCCTCTGCCGCCTCTACGGCCTCACCGGGGATGAAAAATGGCTCCGCGCGGCAGAGCGTGCGGCCGACCACTTCATCGAGGCCGGTTACGAGGAATACCGCGACCACTGGATCGAATATACCTTCAACGAACTGACCACCTATTCGGACAAGGTCGAGTACTATACCTTCGGACTCAAGAACATTCAAGTCAACCTCGACACCATCTACAAGCAGGACACCACTTACCATACCTATTTTGAAATGCTCATGGCGGGCTTTGAGATCTACGACCGCATGGAAGAGCGCGGCATCGAGGTGCCCTACGCCGAGACCGACTTCGACCTTGATTACTTCCTCAAGGTCATTTATTCCCGCGCCGACTACCTGCTGAACGGGTATTTCTACCCCGAGTACGCCATGTATATGAGAAATCCCCTGCGCATTATCGATTCCTTCATGGTGCGCCACGACGGTTACCGGGTCCGCATCGACGACGTCCAGCACAACGTCGGCGGGTATTATCTCTATTACCTCTATTATGACAAGCTGGTCGAACGCGGCATGCTGGATGTCCGCGACCGGTAAGGAGGAAGACCATGCTGCTTGATAAAGAAACCATCTTACCCTATCTTGCCAAAAACAACGATTACGAAACGCCCGACACCTCGCTTTCCCAGCTTTATTCCAACATCGGACTCGCCATTGCCCACGGCGAGGCGGCGGTGGGGGCTTTCTGGCTCCATTATAACCGCTTCTCCCGCGTGCTCTGGCACAAGACTGCCCTTCTGCCTGCCGCCATCTCAAAGGAAAAAAGCGCCCCGTGGCGTGTGGTCTTCGGCGAGGAGCAGGCGGAGCTCGGCTATTTTGCACCCGACTCATTTCTGCTCTCCGTCCGGGGAGAGGAGAAAATCAAGTTACTTCGCGAGCCGGACGATATGCTCGGGGAGACATGGTACCTGAAAAAAACGCCCTCGGTCGTATTGCTGCGCGGCTTCACCAAAAACGGCGACGCGCGCGACCCGGACGAATTTTCTCCCTTCCTCCTCGGCGTACGCGCCATGAAAGGCAGGCTCACCGTCAGAAAGGACGGCCTTGCGGCGATTCCGCAGGAAGGGGAGACCCTCCTGGCCTTCTCCTTTGAGGTTTTGGAGACCGACGAAAAGCGCATTCTGAAAAAACTCCGTTCCGCGCCGGATTCCGTCCAAAGCGCCGCGGAGATCACAAAAAAAGAGATCGGCAGGCTCGCCTCTTCGCTTCACCTGGAACTGGAGGAGGAAGCTGTGCCCATTGCCGCCCGCGCTGTCAGCGGACTCATTTCCAACCTCACCAAAGCCCCGGGGCGGCTCAGAGGCCATCTCGCAGCTTACCCCTCGCGCGGTTATTCCTCCCATTTCCTTTGGGACACCTGCTTCCAGAATCTCGCCTACGAGGAAATGAACGTCGAGATCGCCCGCGAGTGCCTCCTGACCAACGTCTTATCTCAGCGCGCGGACGGCAAATATGAGCAGTTCCTTTGCTCAACGTGGGGCCGCCCGCATTATACCCAGCCGCCCCTCATCGGCTGGGCGGCGCTCAGAGTATACCATAAAGCGCCTGATAAGGCCTTCGCCGCGACGATGTATACCTCGCTCAAGGCGAATAACGACTGGTGGCTCCAGAATCGCATCACGCCCATCGGCCTCATCTCCTGCCCCCACGGGCTGGAGACGGGGCAGGACGACTCGCCCCGCTTTGATGACGGTGCGACCGTTGCCTGCGACATGAACGCCTTCATGCTCTCTCAGCTCGAGGCAGAAGGTTTCTTCGCCGCGGAATGCGGCAAAAAGAGCGCCGCCGCAGAGGCGAAAAAGCGTGCCGCGGCCTTTGAAAAGAAGATGGTGGACTATCTCTACGACGCGGAAGATAACCTCTTTTATGACCGCCGGGTCAAAGACGGGAGCTTTGTAAAGCTCGTTTCGCCGGTCTCCTTCCTGCCCCTTTGGGCGGGCGTGAAGCTGCCGGAGGAAAAGGCGCGGGAGATGATCGAAAAATACCTCCTCTCGCCGGAATACCTCTTCGGGGAGATCCCCTTCCCGAGCGTGGCCTATCATGAGCCGACCTACCGTTCCGATGGCTGGTGGAGAGGCCCGACGTGGATGCCCGAGGCGTGGCTGATGCTCGAGACGCTCGAAAAATGCGGTTATGCAAAGGAGCGGGACGAGGCGCTTGCAAGGCTCTATCGGATGCTCGTCAGGGACGGAAAATGCCATGAGCTCTTCGATTCCGCCACGGGGAAAGGCCTTGGCGAGTCCGAACAGGGCTGGACCTGCGCCATTTTCCTGAAGCTTGCTTCCATGCAGAAAAAGAAAGGCTGATCCTATGAAATACACCTCTTACGTCAACGTCTTCCAGGGGCAGGGAGAGCTTGATCTCCCGAAGCCGGAGGGCATCGCCGCCAAATGGTTCTTCATCAAGGCCGGGACGGGCAATACCTCGCCCGCGGCCATGCTCCCCTTCGGTGCCATGTCGGTCGCACCTTATTCGGGCGGCTACCCGACCGGGTACGGCGACCATTACCCCAATTCCTTCTCCCGCCCGCGCCATTTTGAGGAAGGGAAGAAGCTCTATGGCTTTGCCCACATCCAGCAGAGCGGCACCGGCGCCATCGGCTACTACTATAACTATCTCCTCGTCACGCCGCGCTACCCCGCGTCCGCGCTTCTGCGGCTCCCGGAGGAGGAAGCGGCAACGCCGGGGTATTATACCTGCAAGCTTGAGGACATCACCTGCGAGCTGACCGCCTCTGCCCGTGTTGCCTTACACAAATACACCTTTGCGCAGGAAAAAGGCGAGATCGTGATCGACCTTTCCCACAATGATCTTCATTATCCCGGCCTGAAACCCGCACGCTGTGCGGTTATCTCCGCGAGGAAGACGGGGGAGGACACCCTCCTTGTCACCCTCCGCCACGCCGGTATTTTCCTCTATTTTGCCCTTCGTGGGGAAAATATCGCCCTTGTTGACGACCATACCGCCCGCGTCTCGGCAGGAAAGGGCGAAAATCTGCTCGCGGTCGCGGTCTCGCTCCGAAGCGAAGAAAAAGCCATGAAGGCGCTTTGGGAGGTCGGGAGCTTTGAAGAAACGAAAAAGGCGGCGGAGGAAACGTGGGAAGCCGCTTTGTCAACAATCGAGATCGAGACCAGGGACGAAAAGCTCCGCGAGATCTTCTATTCCAACCTCTATCATTCTCTCATCAAACCGGCCGACTGGGCGGGGGAGAGCTTCATCTTTCCGGGTGACGGCCCCTTCTTCACCGATTTTGCCACCTTCTGGGATATGTACAAGACGGCTCTGCCCCTGATCTTCCTTCTTTATAAGGAAGAGGGCGAGGACATCGTCGAGTCGCTTCTCAAAACGGGGGAGGCACTCGGTGAGCTTCCCAACAGCATCGGCCTCAACGATCAATAGCTGATGCATGCATCTCAGGCGCGTATGCTTGGCGCTTATGCCCTTCTCACGGCCTACCGTTACGGCGTGAAGCTGGATGCGGGGCGAATGCTCAGGGTCATCGAAAGCGATATGTTTGCCGAGAACAAAAAGGATTTCACCGTCGAGGGAAAATGCAGGTCGCACACCTGGATGCTCGACATGGCCGACTGTGCCGCCCTCACGGCAGAAGTCGCGCGCGAGCGCGGCGAGCTTTCGCTTGCCGAAAAGCTTGAACCGCTTGCCGCCCAGTGGAAAAAGGTCTATGACCCGGAAACCGGCCTTCTGAAAACCGATTCCAACTACTACGAGGGCACGTTATATAACTATTCCTTCCGACAGATGGTGAAAATGGACGAGCGCATCGCCCTTGCAGGCGGCAAGGAAAAATTCGTCGGCCTGCTCGACGCCTTCTTCGGCTACGGCGCGCCCGACGTCACGCTTCCCACTGACCCGGTGAACGAAGAGCCGGTGCGGGAGGGCATGAAGCTTGGAAGATTCGAGGGCTTCAACAACGAGTCGGACACCGAGGCCCCCTTCTCCTACGTCTATGCCGGGAGGCACGACCGCTCGTGCGAGATCATCCGCGCGGGCATGAAGTATATGTTCACCAACGGCCGCGGCGGCATCCCCGGCAACAACGATTCCGGGGCGCTCTCCTCCTACTATGTCCTCATGGCCGTCGGTCTCTTCCCGGTCGCGGGGCAGGATCTCTTCATCCTTGCCTCTCCCTTTGTCGATCAGGCCACCCTTCACCTCGCCTCGGGGAAAACGCTGGAGATCACGGTGGAAAATAACGCGGAGGAGAATATCTACGTCGAAAAAGCCACCTTCAACGGCGAAGAGGTGAAGGACTTCTTCCTTCCTGCCCATAAGCTCATGAAGGGCGGAAAACTGCATTTCGTGATGAAAAAATAAAAGGCACCGAACGAGTCGGTGCCGGAATATGCCGAAAAAGTGTGTCATTGCGAGGAGACCGGTCACGATGTGACCTGACGACGTGGCAATCCGTAAATACAACGCCTGATGTGTACATATTTGCCTGCATTTGGCGAAATGACGGACTTCAACAAAACGGTTTGCACCCTCAGCCAATGGTGTACCAACGGCTCGAAATGACAGAAAGAGGATTTTTGACAGTCTGAGGCACCGAGCTTGTCGGTGCCGGAATATGCGATATGTGATGTGCAAGGGCGCTTTCAGACGACAAAGCGGTAGCCGATGCCGCGGACGTTCCGAATGTATTTGGGCGACTGCGGATCGTCCTCGATCTTCTGGCGGAG
>JAKSPX010000360.1 GCA_024404415.1 Clostridia bacterium
CTTGTTGCCTTCATCCAGCGCGTTCCAAAGCTCAGTGGTGAAAGCGTCGATGTCGTCGGGGATGGCGACTCTTTCAGGCTCACCCTGGAAGGGGGGGATGGGATTGCCGTCGGTGACGTAGGTGTGGAGGAAGTGGCCGAGGCCGGGCATCGCCGGGTAATCAAAGCCGAAGCGGGCGCAGGCGGAGCCTTCCGCGTCGATGGACTTGAGGATGTTCATGGAGTAGGTGAAGTCCTTGTCGGTAAAGGTGAGCATACCGCTGATGCGGGGGGTGTAGTTGGGAGCATCCGGCTCGAATTCGCGGGAGGTGAGGGCGGCGTGGAAGCACTTGCCTTCCTTCAGACCGTCGTAAATGGTGTCGGTCTGGTTGCCGTTGGTGACGATGAGGTTATTTTCGTACTGACGGATGGCGGCGTAGATGATGAGGGAGGGGTCGACGACCTTGGAGGCGTCGAAGGGCTCGGTGAAGACTTCACCATTCTTTTCGGTGAAGATGCGGTTGCGGCTGTTGGCGCTGCGGCCCATGATGAAATAGGCGGCGGCGGCCTTTTTGCCATCTTTGGACTTGCCGATCACGATGCCGCGGCCGACGTAGGGATTGCCGGTGATGAGTTCGGAAATTGTCGGAATTTTGTAGATATCCATGATTACCATTTCCTTTCAAAAGTATTTACAACGGAATATTATCAAATTACAATTCATTTTTGAGGTGGCTCCGCCGACTCAAAAACACTTTTAAAGCGAGCTTCAGCGAGTTCTCGCGCCGAGCAAGCGACCAAAGGAAGCGCGATAAGCGCGAGCGAAAACAGTTGGAAAACGAAGTTTTACAACTGCTCTGAGCAGATTTTTTCGACTGCCGCGGGGAGCAGCTTCCATTCGGCTTCTTCCATGACGCGGCGCTGGAGAATTTCGGGCGTGTCGCCCTCTTTGATCTCGACGGCTTTCTGGAAGATGATCTCGCCGCCGTCGGGGATCTCGTTGACGTAGTGGACCGTCGCACCAGTCACCTTCACCCCGCGGGCAAGCGCCGCTTCGTGGACCCTGAGGCCGTAGAAGCCCGCACCGCAGGAGGAGGGGATGAGAGAGGGGTGGACGTTGATGATCTTTTTCGCGTAATGCGTGGTGGAGCGCTCGCTCAGAATGGCGAGGAAGCCCGCGAGGACGATGAGGTCGGTCTCGTTCTCATCCAACGCCTTCATGAGGGCGTCTTCAAAAGCCTCCTGGCTGCCGAGCTCCTTCTTGGAGACGACCAGAGCGGGCACACCGGCTTTTTCGGCTCTTTCAAGGGCGAAAACGCCGGGCTTGTTGGAGATGACGAGGGTGACCTTGCCGCTCCGGATGACGCCGGATCTCTCGGCGTCCAGAATGGCCTGCAGGTTGGTGCCGCCGCCGGAAACCAGCACGGCCACACGTTTGGGAGCGTGATTCAGCATATCCGGATCTTCTCCTCCGAGGCCTCGATCTCGCCGATGAGGTAAGCGTCCTCACCCGCGGCATGAAGCGTTTCGAGGGCGAGGTCGGCTTCCTCCGCCGGAACGACGATGGACATGCCGACGCCCATGTTGAAGGTATTAAACATATCGCGCTCGGAGATGTTGCCCGCCTTGGCGATGAGGTCGAAGATCGGGAGCACACGCACGGCGCTCTTTTCGATCTTTGCGCCGAGGCCGTCGGGGATGGAACGCGGAATGTTTTCGTAGAAGCCGCCGCCGGTAATGTGGGAAATGCCGCGGACATGGACTTTTTCCAGAAGCGCGAGCACCGGCTTGACGTAGATGCGGGTCGGGGTGAGAAGCGTTTCGCCGAGCGACTTGCCGCCGAGCTCTTCAACGGGTGATTTGATGTCCTGGTTTTCGACGTCGAAGACCTTTCTCACCAGCGAGAAGCCGTTGGAATGCACGCCGCTGGAGGGCAGGGCGATGATCTTATCGCCTGGGATCATGGTCTTGTTGTCGCTGATCTTTTCTCTGTCGACGATGCCGGTGGAGTAGCCCGCGAGGTCGTATTCATCCTCGGGGTAGAAGCCGGGCATCTCGGCGGTCTCGCCGCCGATGAGGGCCGCACCGGCCTGGACGCAGCCTTCGGCCACACCCTTGACGAGGTCGGCGATGCGCTCGGGGTAGTTCTTGCCGCAGGCGATGTAGTCGAGGAAGAAGAGGGGCTTCGCGCCGCAGCAGATGATGTCGTTGACGCACATGGCCACGCAGTCGATGCCGAC
>JAKSPX010000361.1 GCA_024404415.1 Clostridia bacterium
TCGAGTTCACGTGCGGAGGGGTAATCACAGGTCTCGGTGAAGGTGGCCTTCATGGTGTTCATGCCCTTCATGAGGTCGGCGGGGAGGATGCCCGCGCGGGAAAGGTCGAGGTCGGTGTTGCCGGGGACGATGGCTTCGACGGTGGAAGCGCCCTCGCGGTCATAGACCTCCAGACGCTTGCCGGAAAGCGCGTCGAGGTAGGAAAGTGACCACGCGCCGTTTAATGAGATGGTCTTTTTCATAACAGGCTCCTTTTGTCAGTTAGAAATGAGGAGTTAGGAGTGAGGAGTTAAGGTATGCGGCTGTGCCGCAGCTTGAAAAGGAATGATCGGGTTATTACCCGACGCAACGGAACGGTTATCCGTAGCTCCTCACTTCTCACTCCTGACTCCTCACTTATACTATCATATCAGCATTTCCTTTTCGATGCAAGCGATTTTTATCTTGCGTTTACTTTTGGCATCCGATATAATAAGGAAAACAATCATTACGGAGGGTTAGATATGGATAATCGCTATGAAAACTTGAATTACGACGTGATCGAGAAACGGCGCGGAGGTACTCTTGGTCGAGCGCCACGGCTTCCTCGGCGGCATGCTCACGGCGGGCGGCACCGGCCCGATGATGTCCTTCCACGCGGGGAACACCCAGGTCGTGCGCGGCATCCCGGACGAGATCGTCAAGAGAATGCAGGAGATCGGCCTTTCCCCCGGACACATGGAGGATTTCGTCGGCTACTGCGCGTCGGTCACCCCCTTCTCGCCCGAGGGCATGAAGCTTGTGATGGAGGATATGTGCATCGAGGCGGGCGTGACCCTTCTTTACCACACCAATTTCATCGACTGCCAGATGGATGGGGACAAGATCACCTCTGTCCGGCTCTTTGCCAAGAACGGCTTCTTTGAAGCGAAAGCAAAAGTCTTCATCGACGCATCTGCTGACGCAGACCTCTCGGTTTCAGCGGGCGTTTCCACCGTTTTCGGCCGCGAGGAGGATCACCTTGCCCAGCCCATGAGCATGAATATCCTCGTCGGCGGCGTCGACCGCGAAAAGGTGCTCGATTACGTCCTTGAAAATCAGGACGATATGCTCCCGACCATCCCCTTTGACCATCTGCGCCTCATCGCCCGCAGCGGCATTCAGGGCGGCAACCGCTACTTAAAGCAGCTCCGCTTCGAGGGCAAGACCACCGTTCCGAACGGCCACTTCCTCTGCTTCGAGACCAACACCCTTGGCCAGTATATCATCAACATGACCCACGTCTCGGAAAAGTCGCCGGTCGACGCATTTGACCTCACCTTCGCCGAGATCGACGGCCGCAAGCAGGCGCACGAGACCTTCAACACCTTCAAAAAGTACGTTCCGGGCTTTGAAAACGCCCACCTCATCTCCACCGGCCCGAATATCGGCATCCGCGAGAGCCGCAAGATCGACGGCCTCTATAAATTGACCGCCGAAGACCTCGTGCAGTCGGTCATGTTCCCCGACGCGGTCGCCATGGGCGGTTACCCCATCGACGTGCACAACCCGGGCGGCAAGAGAAGCACCCCCATGCCGAAGCTCAAGCCCGGAAGCTGGTATTCTATTCCTTATCGCTGCCTCGTCACCGACAAGGTCTCCAACCTCGTCGTGGCCGGCAGATGCATCAGCACCACCCATCAGGCCTGCGGCGCGACCCGCGTGACCCCCATCCTCATGGGCATTGCGCAGGGCTCCGGCACCGCCGCCGCCATCGCCGCCAATGAAAATATCCACGTCAAGGACGTGGATACCGAAAAGCTCCGCGCGCTCCTCCGAAAAGACGGCGCGTTCCTGGAGGAATACAAGGGGTAAACCCGGTCACAAACAAAAAAAACGGCTATTGCCGTCTTTTTTGTTGAATTGACGTTTGATGTCAGTTTTTTCTCCTGAATTCCAGGAACTGCGTGCCTTGGAAGGTGAGGTCGCCGAAGTCCCCCTCGGCGAGCATGCCGTAATCCGCGCGGGGAATACGAAGCTCCATGCGGTCGCCCGAGGCCACCTCGAAGGTCGCGTAATAGGTGGTGAAGGTGTCCATCGTGTGCGTGGTCTGATTCATGGAACTGCTGTGGCTTTCCCGGCGGGAAACGATCTTTGCTTCCACCGTGGGGCGCGGCAACTGTCTGTTTTTATGCCGTGCACGGAGGACGGAAACGAAGACGGCGATCACACAGCCGACGATAAACAGGG
>JAKSPX010000362.1 GCA_024404415.1 Clostridia bacterium
AACGTTCTCCGTGTGCGGTTAAAGGAGCAGGCGGAAACGAAGGAGCTTTTATTCGTGCAGAGCACGAAGGCGGAGAGTAAGCACACCGCGGCGGTCGCCGAACAGGACAAGAAGGTCACCGCGCTGTGGGACGAATACGAACTGACCTATTCCGCGGCGGCACTGCTCGACTATCCCCCTGTCACCGCCGAAACGCGGAACATAACGGCGCAGACGGTCTCCCATCTGCGCGGACAGATCAAGAGCCTCGGCTCCGTGTCCGTGTCCTCCATTGAGGAATACGCGCAGGTGAAGGAACGGTACGATTTCATGACCGCGCAGGTTGAAGACCTCACCAAATCCAAAAAGAATCTCGCGGATATCATTTTCCAATTGGAAGGCGAAATGCGCACCCGGTTTTCGGACGCGATGCGCGAGATCAATCACCATTTCCAGATCGTCTTCCGGGAACTGTTCGGCGGCGGACACGCGGAGCTGATTCTGACGGAGCCCGACAACATTCTGGAAAGCGGCATCGAGATCAACGTCGCACCGCCCGGAAAGATCATCAAGAATCTGATGCTGCTCTCCGGCGGCGAGCAGTCGTTTGTGGCGATCGCTTTGTATTTTGCCCTGCTCAAGGTCAATCCCTCGCCCTTCTGCTTCCTTGACGAGATCGAAGCGGCGCTGGACGAGGTAAACGTCGACAAATTCGCCGCGTATCTGCACAAAAACGCGGACAAGACGCAGTTCATCGTCATTACGCACCGCCGCGGTACGATGGAGGTCGCCGACCGTCTCTACGGTGTGACGATGGTCGATAAGGGCATTTCGACGGTCCTGTCCATCAATACGAGCGAAGTCGGAAATTACGTGAAGTAAAAATGGTTTTTGAATAACTAAGAGAGGGGTTCTGCGAGAGGTGCCGACTTTCCGCATTGCGGAAAGTCTCGCGACCGCAAAGCCCTGCCGCTTATAGAACTATGCAAGGGAAAGCACTTTGCAAGGTGCGAAGGTAGAATCTATGGTTTTATATATTCAAAAAAAGGGAAGGAATTAACATGGGCTTTTTTGAAAAAATGAAAGCGGGCTTACAGAAAACCAAGGAAGCGGGATTCAAGCAGGTATCCTCTCTGTGCTCCCGCTATACCGCCATCGACGGCGAGTTATATGACGAACTGGAAGAAATTTTAATTACCGCGGACGTCGGCGTCGGCACGACGGAGGAAATTCTCGACCGCCTGCGCGATACCGTGAAAGCACAGAAAATCACGGAGCCGGAGGACGCACGGCAGGCGCTGATGAAAATTCTTGCCGAAATGATCGGCGAGGGCGAACCGCTCAACCTCTCTACGACCCCGTCGGTGATCCTTGTCATCGGCGTGAACGGCGTCGGCAAAACGACCTCCATCGCAAAGATCGCCAATATCCTGAAAAAGGACGGAAAAAAGGTCATGATCGCGGCGGCGGATACCTTCCGCGCGGCGGCAATCGACCAGATCGCTGTCTGGGCGGACCGCGTCGGCGTGGAACTGATTAAGCAGAACGAGGGCTCCGATCCCGCCGCCGTTGTCTATGACGCGGTGAACGCGGCGAAGACCCGTCACGCGGACGTTCTGATCGTCGATACCGCGGGACGGCTGCACAACAAGAAGAACCTGATGGACGAGCTTGCCAAGATCAACCGCGTCATCAGCCGGGAGCTGCCGAACGCCGCGCGCGAAACGCTGCTCGTTCTCGACGCGACGACCGGACAGAACGCCGTTATTCAGGCAAAGGAGTTCAAGACGGCGGCGGATATCACCGGTCTCATCCTTTCCAAGCTGGACGGCACCGCGAAGGGCGGCATCGTCTTCTCCATCAAGGAGGAGCTCGATATCCCGGTGAAGTTCGTCTGCGTCGGCGAGCACGTGGACGATTTACAGCCGTTTGTCGCCGAGGACTTTGTCCGCGCGCTGTTTGAATAAGGAGATACCGCATGAAGATCGTTCTTGCATCCCGCAACCGTCACAAGATCGCGGAATTACAGGCATTTCTGTCGCCCGTCGACCCGGAGATCGAGATTTTGTCTCTCGACGATATCGGCTTTTCCGGGGATATCGAGGAAGACGGGCAGACGTTTGAGGAAAACGCGCTCATCAAGGCGCGCGTCCCCGCGTCGCTCGGCTATATCGGCGTCGCGGACGATTCCGGACTGGCTGTCGACGCGCTCGACGGCGCGCCCGG
>JAKSPX010000363.1 GCA_024404415.1 Clostridia bacterium
GTCGAAGTTCTCGAAGGCTTTCTGACGCTGCACGGTGTAGATCGCGATCTTCGCGCTGCCGTAAGAGTACTCCTTGAGGCGGGGAAAGCCCTCCAAAGTTTCGGGAAGCCGCTCGTCGCGCTCGGATTCACATACTATTATACCGTTTTTTGCGACAATGTCAACACTTGCAATGGTGGTCAGTGCACGGGAAAGCTGGGCGGTGCCATAGGGCGGGTCGAGGAAGACGATGCCGTACTTGTGCTCATGCCGTCCGAGGAGCGCTGCGCGGTAGTCGGAGAGGCGGATGTCGGCGAGGTGGGACATCTTGCACTTTTCGACGTTCTCGCGGATGATGTTGATGGCGTCGCGGGAATTGTCGACAAAAGTACAGCCCAAAGCGCCGCGGGAGAGCGCTTCGATGCCGAGCTGGCCGGAGCCGGAGAAGAGGTCGAGGACGTAGCGGCCCTCGATGTCGAACTGGATGATGCTGAATAAAGCTTCTTTTACCTTTTCGGCGGTGGGACGGGTGGCAAGGCCGTCCAGGGTGAGCAGACGGGTGCCTTTGGCGCTGCCGGTAATAACTCTCATGATGTCGGATTTTCCTTTCCTTCGGATTCTTTCGGGTGAAAATAGGTGTAGACCTTCACGGCCGCGCTGTGGCCGATGACGGCGGCGAGGTCGGGTAGGGAAGCACGGCGGACGCCCGCGACGCTGCGGAATTTTTTCAAAAGCTCGGTCCTGCGGGTAACGCCGATGCCGGGGATGTCCTCAAGTTCGGTTTTGATGGGCTTTTTGTCGCGGAGCGTGCGGTGGTAGCCGATGGCGAAACGGTGGGCCTCCTCCTGAATGGTGCCGATGAAGGAGAAGACGGCCGGGATGGCGGTGAGGCCGATCTCGCTCCCATCGGGCGTGACGAGGGCGGAGGTGCGGTGGCGGTCGTCCTTCTGCATGCCGAAACAGGGGATGTATTCGCCCTGCGCCTGCATGGCGTCGAGCGCCATACCGAGCTGACCGGGGCCGCCGTCGATGAGCAGGAGGTCCGGGCGTTTTTCAAAGCCAATCTTGCCCTCTTTCAGGTCGGCGATGCGGCGGGAGATCACCTCGTGGATGGAGGCGAAGTCATCCTGCGACGCGGTGGATTTGATGCGGAATTTGCGGTAATCGCTCTTTCGCGGCTTGCCGTTTTCGAAAACGACCATGCTCGCTACGATAAAGGCGTCACCGGTGTTGGAAATATCAAAGGCTTCGATGCGCGAGGGAGGAGCGGGGAGTGCAAGGAGCGAGGCAAGCGAGGCGGCAGTCTTGGTTTTGTGCTGCTCGCTTCCGGCGGCGCGCACAAGCTCGTCACGCGCGTTGGCAATAGCCATGTCGACGATGGCGTGTTTCTCGCCGCGCTTGGGCAGGAGAAGGTGTACGCGCCTTCCCGCCCGCTCACCGATGAGCTTTTCGAGGAGCTCCATGTCCTCGGTCTCGTCGGAGAGGAAGACATAGCCTGGGATGTCCTCGGCGGAAGAATAATACTGCAGCATGAAGTCGGTCATCAGCTCGCGCGAGGAGGAGACCGCGGCGTCGGAGGAAAAGACGGTGAATTTGCCGACCACGCTCCCGGCACGCAGGGTCAGGAGCACCACGGCGAAGCCGGTGTCGTCGGTGTAGGTCGCCACGGCGTCAGCATCCCGGATGGTGTCGTTGATGATGATCTGCTTGGAACCGAGGCGGCGGACGGCGTAGAGGCGGTCGCGCAATACGGCGGCGCGCTCAAAATCGAGATTTTCGGAGGCTTCGCCCATTTCCTCGCCGATGGCGGCGAGCAGATCGGCGTATTCGCCGCGGAGCATCATTTCGCCCTGACGGATGAGGGCGTGGTAGTCCTCTTTGGTGATCGTCCCTTTGCAGGGAGCGATGCAGCGGTTCATCTGCGCGTTGAGGCAGGGGCGGTCGCGGCCGATGTCGCGCGGAAAAACGCGCGAGCAGGTGGGGAGGCGAAGCGTCTCGGAGATGGTGGCGATGACGTTGTGCGCCATGCCTCGGCTCCCGTAGGGGCCGAAATAGCGCGCCCCGTCGTTCTCACGCTTGGATACCAGATTGAAGCGCGGAAAATCCTCGCGCGGGTCAAGGCGGATGAAGGGGTAGCCCTTGTCATCCTTGAGCAGAATGTTGTACTTGGGCTTG
>JAKSPX010000364.1 GCA_024404415.1 Clostridia bacterium
AAAACCGCTGCGCCGGAAGGACATCACCTTTGTCACCGATCAGCCGAAGAAGTATAACCGCATCATCTCCATTGCCCGCATTGCCGCGGAAGGCCGCGATTATTATAACATCGGAGAGGCCGAAAAGCGCGAAGCCCTGCTCTTTGAACGCACCGACGGCCGGAAAAGATAAAAATGGATAAGAGCGTATTTTCGTATATCAATAAAGACCGCCTGCTTCGAACCTTTGAGGAGCTGGTCAAAATCGACTCGCCGAGTAAGGGCGAACGAGAAATGGCCGATAAGGTCAAAGCCCTTTTTGAATCCCTCGGGTATGCCGTCACGGAGGACGACGCGGGCGAAAAGATCGGCGGCAACGCCGGAAACCTCTTTCTCAGAATTCCGGGAGAAGAGGGAAACGAACCCGTCTTTTTCGGCGGCCACCTCGATACCGTCGAGCCCGCAAAGGGAAAGTGCGCCGTCACCGATGAAAAAGGCGTCATCACCTCCAAGGGCGAGACCGTCCTCGGAGCGGATGACTTAAGCGCCGTCGCGGAGCTTTATGAGGTCGTAAGCATCCTCAAAGAGCACAATATCCCTCACCGCCCGCTGGAGATCGCCTTCTTCGCCGCCGAGGAACTCTACACCCTCGGGAGCCGCGTCTTTGATTTCTCAAAGTTAAAGGCCAAAGAGGCCTACGTCCTCGACCTCTCGGGCGACATCGGCAGAGCGGCCCTCCGCGCGCCGACCTTCCTTTACTACAAGGCCACCGTTCACGGCAAGGCAAGCCACGCGGGATTTGCTCCCGAGGCGGGCGTCAGCGCGGTCAAGGCGGCGGCTGAGGCCATCTCGAGAATTCAGATCGGCCACGTCGACCCGGATACCACCGTCGCCGTCGGCATCGTCAAAGGGGGCCTCGCCACCAACATCGTGCCGGAGGAATGCACGGTGGAAGGTGAGATCAGAAGCTACTTCGACGAAAAGGCCTATCGTGAGCTTGATAAGATCAGGGCGTATTTCAATGAGGCGGCGGAAGCCATCGGCGCATCGGTCGATTTCGAGGTCGAAAAGCGCGCCGCGGCCTATCATTTCACGGAGTCTTCGCCCATCGTCTCGCGTTTTAAGGCGGCGGCCGAAAAGGCAGGGCTTGCCCCCGAGCTGGTCGAGACCTTCGGAGGGAGCGACGCCAATACCACCGCCGAACACGGCATCCCCTCCCTCGTCATCGCCAACGGCATGAATCAGATCCACACGACGGAGGAATATTCCTCGCTTGACGACCTTGAAAAGGCGTGTAAACTGATCCTCGCGCTGGCCATACTTTGAAAACTCCGCCCCCCTGTGTCATCCTGAGGGAGCGAAGCTACTGAAGGATCTTTTCCTCTTGTGCGCCTATGTGTGACGCGATATGTACCGACCCGGACAGGCGGGCAATGCCCGCCGCTACGCCCGTTCCGTCTTCTGAAAACCGAAAACTGAATACTGAAAACTTATTAACCTCGTTTCCCAAAAAATTTCATATAAAGGAGAAAAATCATGCGCAAGGCTACCAAAATTCTTTCCCTGCTCGTGGCATTCGCCATGCTCGCAAGCCTCTTTGTGGGCTGCGGCGACGGAAATGCCGCAGACTCCGCCGTCAACATCGGCGTGACCGACACTCTTTCGAGTGCCAACCCCCTGCTTCTTGACCAGTCGGAGCTTGCCAAAATCGTCTGCGATCTGCAGTATTCCCAGCTCTGCGAGCTCGACGGCGAACTGAACTTCGTTCCGATGCTGGCCTCCTCGATCACCACTGAGGACAATATCCACTTCACCGTCAAGCTGGATGAAAATGCCAAGTGGAGCGACGGCGAAGCCATCACCGCCGACGACGTGGTCTTCACCGTTCTGAAGTTCGCAAGCCCCACCATTGCCAATGCCACCATGTTGCTCTACGCCTTTGAAGGCACCGATGACGAGACCGGTTTCACCGCCGCGGGCGCGACGCCTGACGATCTTCCGGGCTGCAAGGCCGTGGACGAGCACACCGTGGAATTCACCGCCAAGTACGAAATGCCCCTGACCTCCTTCCAGAACACCTATGGCCGTTACCTCCACATCCTCCCGAAGCACATGCTCGAGGGTATGAGTGACAGCGAGCTTCTCACCACCGCGTATTTTGACACCGCCGAGG
>JAKSPX010000365.1 GCA_024404415.1 Clostridia bacterium
GCAGTTTACTCTATTTGATGCATTCCGCGATGATGTCGGTGAAGACCGGCTTGCCGTCATAGGCGCAGTGTGAGAAGCCGTTCATGAGCTTGAAGGTCACGCGGGCGGGAGAATAGCCGAACATATACATGGTGCGGAGCATGACGTAGTGCTGTTCGAGGCGGCAGGCCATGTCGTTGTCGGCAGCGAGGAATAAATGACGCGACTTTTTAAGCGGATTTTCGATGGGCTTGTCCACAAAGTACATCGGCGCGGCTTCGTCGACGCGGATGGCGCGGGTGTCAAGGCCGCGTTCGCGAAGGACGTTGAAGTGTGTGGTGGGCTGACCGGCGTCGAAGATGTAGCCATCGACCTCGTCCGGGTCGATGCTGCGGTCAAGGAGGTAATGACGGTCAAAATAGAGCATCATGGAGATGTAGCCGCCCGCAGAGGAGCCGCCGATGTAGTAGCCGGAGAAGCCGCCCCATGTCTCGGCGTTTTCTTTGATATAGCGGAGACATTCGGCGGAATCCTCAAGGTATTCCGGGAACTTTGCCGTGGGGTACATGCGGTAGTTTGCCGAAGCGGTGGCGATGCCCTGAGAGGCGAGGGCTTCCATCTGGGCTTTGAAATCGCCCTTGTCACCGGCTTCCAGTCCGCCGCCGTGGAAATAGAGGAAGAGCGGCGGATTCTTTTCCTCCGGGAGGCAGAGGTCGAACGCGGCATTGCCGTAAGAAATGTCCTTATACCACTTCATGATTCATTCCTTTCCGGTCTCCGGGAGCTTATCGAGGCGGCGGTTGCGGAAATAGAGCACCACGTCGATGGAGACCATGATGAAGTTGAGAATGTAGAAGAAGAAAACGTAGGTGATGTTGCCCGAGAGGATCTTGGAGGCGATGCCGAAGATGTAGCCGATCCAGATAAAGAAGAGGAAAGGAAGGCTCTTTCCCTTTGCGGTGCGGGCACGGAGCGATTTTGCGATGTTCAAAGGCCAGGAGATGCCGAAGGCAATGACCATGCCGGCTTCCAGTAATTCAGCCATTTAGTTCCTCCTTAGCAGAGCTCGATGTCATCCCTTGCGGGAAGCGGAGAGGTGAGCTTGGTGGGCTTATCCAGATAATAGAAGGCGACCGAGGAGAGATCGTCCTTGAGGGGCAGGTAACGCCCGTCGCTTCTCCAACCGATGGCCTGAATGGTCACGCGGAGATCTTTTTCAAAGTAGACCGGGTCGGCGATGTGCCAGCGATAGAGCGAGAAGCGCTTCTGGGAATTGTATTCGCCGAACTGCGGGGCGACGTAGGGCATGCCGGTGTAGGGAGCGGTGAAGGGACGGTAATCACCGTTGACGCCGAAGGCGTAGGAGCCGCCGAAGTAATCCTCGGTGCCGGAGATGGTCGGAAACTCACCGTCGCCGTCCATGAAGAACTTGATCTCGCCCTCGCCCCACCAGCCGCTGCTGTTGGAGCCCCAGAGCATGTGGGTGCCGACGTACTGGCCGTGGCCCTCGACCTTTTCGAGGATGGTGTAGTCGGACTTGTAGGGGACGGGATTGGTGCGATTCCACTGAGCGTGGAAATACCCGGCGGTATCCTGTACCTTTTCAATGGTGTAGTCGATCTGATAATATAAAACGATGTCATTTTCCGCAATGTTTTCGTAGGTCACGCGGAAGCCCTTGCGGAAGGGCATGGTCCAGTAGCAGTTCATGCCGCTTCTGGGGTTGACGCAGACGGCGAGAGAGGAGATCTGGCCGTAGTCGTTGATGGCGTTGGCGAAGAAATCACCGATGGGGCATTCGACGGAGGGGAATTCCTCGCCGTCCCAGTAGATGCGGCTGATGATATAGCGGTTGAGCGTGCGCGGATCGCCCCCGCCACGGGTAGCCCACATGTGGCGGCTGGCGCCTTCGCCCTTGACCTCCGGCGGAAGCCAGTCACCCCGCACGAGGTCGTAGCGCAAGGCGGCGTTCGTGCCGTCGAGGGTTTCGGGGGCGACCTTGGGGCGCACGTTCTTCACGAAGAGCGGGATCGGGTGCTCCACGCGCTGGAGGCGAACAGTGACTATGGCATCGTACGGCTCCCAACACTTGTTCACCCAACCTGATATTCCATTGAATTCAAGACGTTTTCTGATGACAGGATAATACATGCCGCCCTCGGT
>JAKSPX010000366.1 GCA_024404415.1 Clostridia bacterium
GGGCTGGAATTTCACCTTTCGGGTATGGAGAATCAATTCACCGACCGCATCAAAAGGGGAGAGAGCCCGGAAAACGTCGCGGCCTACGTCCTTTCCAGCCTCGAGGAGATCATCGTGAAGGTGACCGCGGAAGCACTTAAAAAATATCCCGGCCTTCCGGTCCTCGCAAGCGGCGGCGTCATGTCCTGCCGCGCGCTCTCGGGGCGGATGCAGCGGGAATTCGGCGCGAAGACGGCCGCTCCCGCACTTTCAAGGGACAACGCGCTGGGCATAGCTCTGCTCGGTTATCTGAAACAAGGAGGGAAAATAGATGCCGCAGATCCTGACGGTCAGTGAGATCAACGGCTACGTCAAGCTTCTCGTCGATCACGATGAAGTCCTTGCGGACATCATGTGCAAGGGCGAGATCTCCAATTTCAAGCGCCATTCCTCCGGCCATCTCTATTTTACCATGAAGGACGAAGGCGGCTCATTGATGTGCGTCATGTTCCGTCCGGACGCCGCCCGATTGAAATTTGCCCCCTCCGACGGTATGAAGGTCATCGCCGCCGGGCACATCAGCGTCTTTGTGCGCGACGGACGCTACCAGCTCTACGTCACCGATCTCCAGCCGGACGGCATCGGCGCACTCTACGCCGCCTTTGAACAACGCAAGGAAGCCCTGATGAAAGAGGGGCTATTTGACCTTGCGCATAAAAAGCCCATCCCCGCCATCCCCGAAAAGATCGCTCTTGTCACGTCTCCGACGGGTGCGGCGGTGAGAGATATGATCCGCGTGCTTGGCAAGCGCTTCCCGGCGGCCAAGCTCCTCGTATGCCCCGTACCCGTTCAGGGGGAGGGGGCAGCAGAACAGATGGCGCGTGCGCTCAATTATCTTTCCAGGAAAAAGCCGGTCGACCTCATCATTCTCGGCCGCGGCGGCGGCTCCATAGAGGATCTCTGGCAGTTCAACGAAGAAGTTCTTGCCCGCGCCATTTACGCCTGCGAGATCCCCGTCATCTCCGCCGTCGGCCATGAACCGGATTTCACCATTGCCGATTTCGTCGCCGATCTGCGCGCAGCAACGCCTTCCAACGGCGCGGAGCTCGCCGTTCCGGACCGGAACGAACTTTATATTTCGCTGAAAAACGCCGATGCACACCTTTCGGCATTACTCACGTCGCGCCTCGCGTCCGAAAGAAAGCGGCTTTCGGAGCTTTCTTCCCGTAAGGCGCTCGCCACGCCGCTTTACCGGGTCAATGAACAGCGCCTGCTTCTGGATTACCACGAGAAATCCATCACATCGTCGCTTGAAAAACTGCTTGCCGGTAAAAAACAGCGGTTTATCGGTCTTTCTGCCCGCATCGAGGCCTTGAGCCCGCTTGCAGTCCTCGGACGCGGCTACGCCATCGCATCAAAGGAAGGTCATCCCATCCTCTCGCCGCGCGGTTTCAAGCCGGGCGATCTGATCACCATCCGCGTGAAAGAAGGAAGCTTCACCGCTTCCTTCGTCGAAGAAAATAAGGAGAATGAAAAATGAAATTAGAAGAGATGATGAACCGCATCGAGGAGATCTCCAGGATTCTTGAAAAGGGCGAAAGCTCGCTTGAGGATTCTATCGCGCTTTACGAAGAGGCTGCCGGACTCATCCGCAAGGCCGCCGAACTGTTGGATCAGGCCGAACAGAAGGTCATGATTCTGACCTCGGGAAAAGACGGCGTCGGAGTCGCTCCGTTCGACGCCGGAAAAGATGAATAATATAAAAAATATACGTTGCATTTTTGCATAATATCTGATACAATAGAAGCAACAACAAAAGAGAAAGCGACACCCATCCATGGATAATCTTCCGCTGCTTTCGCGCATACACGGCCCGGAGGACGTCAAACGCCTCTCAGACGACGAATTGATCGCCTTATCGACCGAGCTGCGCACCGTTCTGATCGACAGTGTATTGAATACCGGCGGCCATCTCGGCTCCAATCTCGGCATTGTCGAGATCACGTTAGCCATGCACCGTGTCTTTTCTTCACCCGATGATCATTTTATTTTTGATGTCGGTCATCAGTCCTATGTCCACAAAATTCTGACGGGAAGAAGCATTTATTTTGACACGCTCCGTCAGAACGGCGGTCTTTCCGGTTTTACGAAACGCAGTG
>JAKSPX010000367.1 GCA_024404415.1 Clostridia bacterium
CGACCCCTACGAGAGCAATTCTTCGCAGAAGAATCATCTTCATAAACGAAACAACCATAACGGCGGCTGGAATGTGCGATACGAAGCTCGGTCGACTCATGAGTCGACCCTACCCGGCATTGCGTATCCCGTAGGGCGCGATGCCCACATCGCGCCGTCTTTCCCGGCGCAGCTCCCGGCCAAACGGTGCGCTGGGGACGGCGCACCCTACGCATACATTCTCCATGAACGCCCTACAGGATGGGCCGTTCTCCTGAAAACTGAAAACTGAAAACTGAAAACTCCTTTGAAACTGACCATCACGCTATAAAAGAAAGGATACAAAATGAATATTTTCGCTCAAAAAGAAAAGACCAAGGAAAAGCGGCTCCCGATCGGGAAAGAGGAGGTGCGGCGCGCGTCGGAGCTCCTCCGGAAGTACCGCGCAGGCAAAGCCAACCTCGAAAAGAAGATCGTGGAAAACGAGGAATGGTACAAGCTCCGGCACTGGGAGTGCATGCGCTCCCATTCCGACGTGGAGCCGACCTCCGGCTGGCTTCTCAACACCATCCTCACCAAGCACGCCGAGGCCATGGACAATTTCCCTTCCCCGAACGTCCTCCCGCGCGAGGCGGGCGACGAGGCCGAGGCCAAGATGCTCTCCTCGGTGCTCCCGGTCATCCTCGAACAGAGCGACTTCGAAAAGGTGTATTCCGACGAAGTCTTATACAAGCTCAAGACCGGCTGCGGCGTTTTCGGCGTCTTCTGGGACCCGGACGCCCTGATGGGCCTCGGCGACGCGGCGGTGAAAAAGGTCGACCTCATCAACCTCTTCTGGGAGCCGGGCGTGACCGACATCCAGGCCTCCGCCAACCTCTTCCACGTCGAGCTCTGCGATTTCGACCTTCTCAGGGAAAAATGGCCGGAGGCGAAGCTGGTGCTCTCACCCGAGTCGGGCACCCTCGCGCGCTATCTCTACGACGACGCGGTGGACACCTCCGGCAAGGCCGCCGTGGTCGACTGGTACTATAAAAAGCACGGGCTTCTCCACTACTGCAAATACGTGGGCGACACGGTGCTTTTTGCCACCGAAAACGACCCGGAAATGGCCGAGACCGGCTTTTACGACCACGGCGAGTACCCCTTCGTCTTTGACCCGCTCTTCCCCATGGAGGGGAGCCCGGCGGGATTTGGCTACATCGACGTCGGCAAGTCGGCGCAGGAATACATCGACCGCGGGTCGGGCGCCATCATGAAGAATATGCTCGCCAACGCCGCGCCGCGCTTCTTCATCCGCGACGACGGGCAGGTCAGAGAGGACGAGTTTGCCGACTTTACCCGCGCCTTTGTCCACACCGGCAGCGGCATGATCTCCGACGCGGTGGTGCCCATCGCCTCGGGCGGCCTCAGCGGCATCTATCTGGACATATTGCATTCCAAGATCGACGAGCTCAAGGAGGTCACCGGCAACCGCGACGTCATGACCGGCGGCACCTCCTCCGGCGTCACAGCCGCCTCGGCCATCGCCGCCATGCAGGAGGCGGGCAGCAAGCTCTCGCGCGATCAGGTCAAGGCCTCCTACCGCGCCTTCCGCAAGGTCTGCCTCTTACTCATCGAGCTGATCCGCCAGTTTTACGATCTGCCGCGCACCTTCCGCATCACGGGCGAGGACGGCAAGGTCGATTTCGTCCGCTATTCCGCCGAACGCCTCCGCGAAAGGGAGCAGGAAGCCATCATGGGCGTCGGCATGGGCTACCGCAGGCCGGTCTTCGACATCGAAGTCACCGCCGAAAAGTCCTCGCCCTACACCCGCCTTTCCCGCAACGAAATGGCCCTGCAATTCTATCAGGCGGGCTTTTTCGACCCGATCCGCGCCGATCAGGCTTTGATGTGCCTGGATATGATGGATTTTGACGGTCGGGAAAAGGTCATCGAAAAGGTCGCCGCCGCGAAAAAAGCCGCGGAAGCGCCCCTCCCGTCCATGGGGAAAAACCTTCCCCACCTCGCCGGAGGCGAAGCGCCGGAGATGAGAAATGCCCGCGAGCGGGTCATTGAGGGGACGAGGGGATAGGGAGTTTTCAGTTTTCAGTATTCAGTTTTCAGGAGACGAGTGAGGAGTTTTCAGTTTTCAGAATTCAGTTTTCAGGA
>JAKSPX010000368.1 GCA_024404415.1 Clostridia bacterium
AGCGGTTGGCGTAGACGATGACGTCCCTGCCCTCGGTATGGAGGAAGGCGCCCGCCTTTTTGCAGAGGGCGCGCAGGACGTCTGATTGCATGCCGGTGGAACCGATATAGACCGAGGTCCAGTCATCAAATTCGCGAATGGCCATGCCGACGCCGGTACCCTCCATATAGGAGGCGAGCGGTGATGCTTCGGGATCGTCGACGGCGAAGACCGGGGAGAGGCGGTTCGGCGGAGGCGGGAAGGCGACGCGGTCGTTTCCGTTGAAATCAAAGCCCGAGCGGATGAGGCGGTCAAAATCACCGACCTCTTTCCCTTCTTCAAGGCCGGGAACGACCTTTGACGCGCCTTCGAGGAGCTTCATGCGCGCGCGGCCGGGCTGATCGAGCAGTTTTACATGAATACCGGTCAGCGAGGCGATATTCTCCACGTCCAGCGTTTTGTCGCCGTTCGGATAGGCGTAGCCCGCGCCGTACATAAAGATCAGCATATTGCCGTCCTTCTTGAAGTTTTTGTCGATCAGGCGGCGCGTTTCCTTGTCCGGGGAGTAGGCGTTGAGGAAGATATAGACCTTGTGACGGCGGTGAGAGGCCGCAAAGAGGTCGTTGGTTTCGTAAAAATCGACCGGGGTGCCGAGGCGCGGAAGCTCGTGGATGCGGAAACGGTCGATGGCGGAGGTCAGAAGGTCGATGCGGTATTTCTCCTCGGCCTCCTCGGCAGTCTCGACCGGACGGGCCTTTTCGGCCTTGGCGAGGGTGGAGACGGCGCGGAGGCTGGAGGTCTCGGGAATGGAGGCCTGGTCGACCACGGCGGCCACCTCGGAAAGCGAGTCGCAGGGGAGCGAGGCCGACTCGCGGCTGATCTCCTGGAAGCGGCGCATCAAGGGCAGGAAACCATCCTCGTCGTACATCGAGTCGCCGCCCGACCAGACGATCCACCACGCCTGCGTGCCCTCACAGAGCGGGTAGACGAAGTCGCGCTTCAGAACCTCGCGGGATTCCTCCATAGTTGTGAAAGGATAGCCGTGATGCATGAGGGAGGGGACGGGGGTATCGTGAAGGAAGGTGTCGTTTTCGGAGAACCAGAGCTTGCCGTGCTGCTGGAGCGTCTTGATGAGGAAACGCATGGAGGCGAAGTCGCCGGGGCCTTTGTTTTCGTAGGTGTAGGGCGAGGCCCAGAAGTCGAGGTAGGGGGAGTCCAGCATCTCACAGCAGCGGGCCTGCCCGCCCCAGAGATAATTCTGATTCTGGAAATAGCCCCAGAACGCGCCGGTCACGGCCTTGCCGCCGCTCTCCTCCTTGCAGACGCGGGCGAAGGCGGTCAATTTGTCGTTCATCACCTCGGCGTGGCAGGCGATGTAGTCAAGCACCTGCGCGCGCTTGGCGGGCTCGCGAAAGAAGCCGGAATCGGTCGCGGCGCGGGCGGCGAAGCCGGGGACTCTGGCGGTGTCAAAGGTGACCTCATCATCCTTCCACGCCTTGCGGAGAAGCGAGACGTCACCTGCGTATTTTTCAATGAGGAAATTCTTGAAGGCGCGGCACATGGCGGGCGAGAAATCAAAGCAGCGAGTGCTGTCGTCGTAATCCCAGAACCAGTTCCATTCGCAGGCCTGGGCAAAGAGGAAGTAGCCGATGACGCATTCCGAAAGGTCGCTCTGATTCACGTCGCGGACGGTGCGGCGGAGAAGACCGACGACCTCGCTTTTCCAGACGTCGGAGGCGAAGGAATAGCGCGTCGCGTCGCGGTCTTTCAGGCCGAAGAAGCCGGGCTGCGTCCAGCCGCCGGTGGTCATGTCCTCAAAGGTGATGACTTCGTCGGGGTACTTTTCGCCGAATTCCTCGTAGGGGTCGATGGAGAGCCAAAGGATGACCAGCGCATCCGGCACTTTTTCGCGGAGAAGAGAAACGTGCGCGCGCACGTCCTCCATAAAAGCCTCGTATTTTTCAGGCTCACGAAGGGCGACGCGCAGGAAATAAAGCTTCACCCCCGCACTTCCGAGGGCTTCGAGCTGGTGAGCGGATTTTTCGTTCAAACGCCACTGGTAGGCGACCGGGCCGATGACTTCGCCGTCCACCGTCAGGCGCGGGATGCCCGCGACCGGTTCGACGCGCGCGTTTTTGAGATGAG
>JAKSPX010000369.1 GCA_024404415.1 Clostridia bacterium
CGGTAGGGCGACGAGGCGCGGAAGAGGGTAGTACTCGGCGGTCGCCGGATCCTGGAAAAAGGAATCGTAGATGCGGTCGACGTGGAATTTCTCGTCGTATTCTTTGCATCTCTCGGGGAATTTGTCGGTCAGGGCGACGAACTCCACCGCCGGGTGCGCCTGAAAAAGCGGGACAAAGTTGCGGCAGAACTGGCCGCAGCCAACAAAGCCGATGCGGATCTTGTCTTTCATTTTTTTTACCTCCTGATATCGGGTGGATCATGATTTCATTCTATCACGCGTGAATCATCAAGAAAAGCGGATATTGATGATAGTATATGTAAAAATGTTGACTTGTGATCTCCGCTGTGATAAGATGGAAAAAGAGGTGAGGACGTGAATTATCAATTGGAGACACACAGTGTGCCGGGATCGGGCGAGCGGAGTCTCGTCATTCTCACCTGCGGAAGGCAGGTTGCGGGAAAGGGACACATGGCGCCGATGCGCGTCTACCCGAATTATTCGCTCACCTTTGTCCTGAAGGGCAGGGGCGTTTATCAGGTCAATGATAAGCGATATACCATTGAGGCGGGGATGGGCTTTCTTATCGAAAAAGGCTCCTCGGTCAGCTATAAGGCCGACGAGGAGGAACCGTGGGAATACATCTTTGTCATCTTCAAGGGGCTGGAATGCCGCGCCATTCTCGGGGATATCGGCGTTTCCACCGTCTCGCCGGTATTCTGCTTCGGGGACGACGAAAAGCTGAGGGAGAGCCTTGAAAAAATGCTCATTTCGGCGCGCACGGGTCTTTCCTCGGCCTATGCAGTGACGGCGCATTTCCTCATGGCTCTGAGCCGCCTTACATCCGGAAACCGGAGCCCGGATAACCGCGAGCGTTATATTGAGGAGGCCATCGTCTTCATTGAGAATAACGCATCCTGCTCGCTCTCGGTCGAAGAGATCGCCGAACATCTTCATATCGACCGCTCCTACCTCTACCGACTCTTCATGGAAGCCTACGGCGTGTCGCCAAAACGGTACCTTCTGGAGTACCGACTCTCACTTGCCGCCGCTCTGCTCAGGGATCCGCAATGCCATATTGAGGAGGTGGCGGAAAAGGCGGGCTTTTTCGACCGCGCGCACTTCACCCATGCATTCACGGAGAAATACGGTTTGCCGCCCGGCAAATGGCGGCAGAGAAACGCATAAAGCTGTCCCGGCTGATCGTTTGTCAGCCGGGACGAATTTTATAGATCGTCGCTTCCGGAGGCGGGGACGCCCATGGAAACCAGTTTTTCAATGACCGCTTTGACCTCTTCCCCGGTGGGCACGCGGGTATCCGGCAGGGGATAGGCCAAGCCGAGGGAAGCATATGTGCTCCGCGCAAAGTCGTGGTAACCGAGCACACGAAGCTTATTAACCGAGGAGAGCGTTTTTACGAATGCACCGATCTTTTCAACTTCACCGTCGTTCATGCCGGGGACGTAGGGATAACGGATCTCAATGGCCTTGCCGCGGGCATCAAGATAGCGGAGATTTTCTAAGATCAGGCGGTTGGAGACCCCGGTACACCGGATATGGGTCTCCTCGTCGATGGCTTTGAGGTCGTAGAGGAAGACATCCGCGAGGTCGATCACCTTGTCGATGGCCTCTTTGGGGACGTTCCCGCAGGTGTCAATGGCGAGGTGGACGTCGCGTTCCTTGAGAAGAAGGGCGAGTGACCGGCAGAAATCGGCCTGCAATAAAGGTTCCCCGCCCGAAAAGGTCACGCCGCCGCCGCTTTCCTTCATGAATAATTCGTCGGAGAGCACTTCCTCGGCGATCTCCTCCGGGGTGGATTCTTTTCCGTAAAGCGTCAGGGCCTCGGCGGGACATTCTTCCGCGCATTTCCCGCAGCCGCGGCAGTTGTCGCGGAGGAAGACGTGCGCGCCCTCAACAAAGCGGTGTGCGCCACAAAGAGAGGCGCATTTCCCGCAATGGCGGCAGAGGGAATCCTGAAAGGCCAGTTCGGGTTTCATCGACCACGATTCCGGGTTGTGGCACCACTTACAGCGGAGCGAACACCCCTTGAAAAAGACGGTGGTGCGGATGCCGTCGCCGTCGTGGATCTCAAAGG
>JAKSPX010000037.1 GCA_024404415.1 Clostridia bacterium
GCTCTCCGCTCTGGCCGCCGCGACCGCCCCGGCCTCCACCATGATGACCATCCGCCAGACCACGGCCAGGGGCGATCTGGTCGACACGCTCCTGCAGGTGGTGGCGCTGGATGACGTAGTGGGACTTCTGACTTACAGCATCGCGATCTCCATCGCCATGTCCTCGCTTGCCGGAAAAGCCGATCCCTTGAAGACCGTGCTTCTGCCGATGGCGGAAAACCTCGCCGCCTTGCTCCTCGGCGCGTTTTTCGGCTGGTTCCTCACGCTTCTCATGGCGCGCAAACACTCCACCGACAACCGCCTCATCATTGCGGTCGGCCTGCTCTTCCTCTTCTGCGGCCTCTGTTCGCTTTTCGACATTTCTCCGCTCCTCGGATGCATGATGATGGGCACCGTCTACATGAACGTCTCCGGCGACGAAAGCCTTTTCATGCAGCTCAACTACTTCTCACCGCCCATTCTCCTTCTGTTTTTCGTCCGCTCCGGCATGAGCTTCCGCCTGGATTCACTCGTGACCGGCGCTTCTCCTCACCATCGGCATCGGCTACTTCCTCGTGCGCATCCTCGGGAAATACCTCGGCGCGTGGCTCGGGTGCCTCGTCACCCATAAATCAAAGCCCGTCCGGCGCTGGCTCGGCCTCGGCCTCATCCCGCAGGCGGGCGTCGCCATCGGTCTTGCAGCCATGTGCTCCCGCGTGCTCGGCGGGCAGATCGGAAGCGACCTGGAAACCGTCATCCTCTCCTCCAGCGTCCTCTACGAATTGATCGGTCCCGCGTCGGCCAAGCTCGCCCTCTACCTCTCCGGCTCCTTCTCCGACAAATTGGAGGACGTCACCGAGGCGCTCCAAGCCCCCGTGGGGCAGACGATCACGCCGGTCGAAGAGCTGGTCGCCCGCATTCAGGCCATCCGCGAGGAGCAGAAACTCCACCCGCACGACGTCCCCTCCCGCGAGGAGGCCGCCTTCACCGAGGCCGCCTACGAGGCTTCGGAGGCCGTCGGCCGCCCGCATCAGAATCACTTCATCAATCAGTAACGGAGGTCAATCATGTTCACCATCCTTTCTTCCGACCCCATCGCGCATCTTTTGGGCGAATGGGCTTCTTCCCTCACCGCAGGCGCCATCCTTTTGCGCATCCTCCTCGCCTTCCTGCTCTCAGCCGCCATCGGCTGCGAGCGCTCGAATAAGCGCCATTCGGCAGGACTCCGCACCTTTATTCTTGTGGCGCTCGGTTCCACCGCCGCCATGATCCTCGATCTCTATCTTCACACCTTGATCTCTTCTTCCTTCACCTTGATCTCGGCTGCCGCCGCCATCGGCGTGGCCATCATCAGCACCTATTCCATCCTCTTTTCCTCCAAGAGCCAGATCAAGGGGCTGACCACCGCGGCGGGCCTCTGGACCTCCTCGGTGATCGGTCTTGCCTCCGGCGCGGGGCTTTACACCGTCGCGCTGGCGACCTTCGCCGCCGTTTACTGTTGTCTTTCGCTCCTGCCGACGCTGGAAAAATACCTCAAGGACCGCTCCAATCACTTTGAGATCCACCTCGAGCTGCGCGACAAGCTGGACCTGCAGGATTTCATCGCCACCCTCCGCAAGCTCGGCATGAAGATCGACGACATCGAATCCAACCCCGCCTACTTAAATTCCGGCCTCGCCGTCTTTTCCATTTCGCTGACCATCTCGGGTGAAGAGCTCAAGCGCTATAAGACCCACCGTGAGATCATTGAAGCCCTCTCCACTCTTGATTATGTCAGCTATATCGAAGAGCTGGTGTGAGGATTTTACCTTCCTTTACTTCTTTCACGAATCTGCCGGAATGTTTTTCAATAATCTGACTGAATTGTATTTAAAAATATAACTGAATGATATTGTAAAATTTGAATGAATGGTATATACTATATTCAGATGCCAAGCAGCAGGAGGAATCGCCTATGTTAGAATCTGAATATCGTCCCCGTATCATCGACAAGCAGGTGGATGAATATCTCTCTGCCTTCGGCGCTGTGTGTATTGAAGGGCCGAAGTGGTGCGGCAAGACCTGGACTTCCGCTTTTCACAGTAAAAGTGAAATCTATATCGGCGATCCTGCCGGAAATTTTCAAAATCGCCAGTTAGCGGAGCTCTCTCCCGAACTGGTGCTTGACGGCGAGACTCCGCGCCTGATCGACGAATGGCAGGAGGTCCCCCCGCTTTGGGACGCCGTTCGTTATAAAGTTGACAAGACGCATGAGAAAGGTCAGTTCATCCTGACCGGCTCTGCCACCCCGAATCGCAAGGGCATCCTCCACAGCGGTGCAGGGCGGATCGCTCGACTTCGTATGCGCCCCATGTCGCTCTACGAATCCGGTGATTCCAGCGGAAAAGTCTCTCTTTACGGCCTCTGCCACAGTGATCTGACCCCGGCAATGACGGGAGACGTCAGTCTGAAAGAATTGATCGAACTGATCATTCGCGGCGGCTGGCCGGGCAGTCTTGGGCTTTCACTAAAACAAGCTTCTTTGCTTCCAGTGGAATATCTGAACGCTGTGATTGATGACGATGTTTTTCGCATCGACGGTATCAGGCGCGACACAACAAAAATGCGGCTGCTGCTTCGTTCTCTTGCAAGAAACGAGAGCACAACCGCGACCAACAAAACGCTTATCAAAGATATAAAAGCCATTGATGACCAGGACATCGACGGCAATACGGTTTCTTCCTATCTGGATATCCTTAAGCGCCTTTTCTTGACAGACAATCTACCTCCTTTCTCCACCGGTATTCGATCCTCTGTGCGTATCAAGCAGGCTGAAAAGCGGCATTTTGCCGACCCGTCTCTCGCCTGTGCCATGCTCCGCGCAACGCCGGAAAGCCTTATGAATGATTTGGAGACCTTGGGATTCATGTTTGAAGCACTTTGTGAGCGTGATTTGAGAATTTACGCAGAATCCTTCGGTGCAAACCTGTATCATTATCAGGATTATAGGAATCAGGAAATTGACGCCGTTATTGAGCTTCCGGAAGGCGACTGGTGTGCGTTTGAAATCAAGCTGGGGGCTAATCAGATCGACACGGCTGCAGCAAATCTCCTGTCTATCAAAAAACAGATTGAAGAAGACCCGAAAGGCAAGCCGCCCGCAGTTCTCTGCGTGATCTGCGGCAGGTCCAACGCCGCCTACCGACGCGCGGATGGCGTGTTTGTCGTGCCGATCACCGCGTTGAAGATGTAACCCGACTATCAGATGCATAAAAACAATTCATATAATGAGGTGCAATCTATGAATGAAGCGAAGTTGAAGGCCGCAATCAATTCATTTGTGAAGGATTAACTAACACTTTCCCTATCTCTCCGTAGTTCTCCCATAGTATTACCCGTATTACCTTTTTGGGTTTTCTACTTTCCTTATTTCAGCCTATCTTTCAATAGGTCGCCATAAGTTTAGTACAACAATAGTATAATGAAAAAGAGCTTTGACCGTTTTATTAGTCAAGGCTCTTTTGCTTAGTGCGATATTCTCAAAGGAAAGAATGTCTGATTTCATCTATTCGATTCTCTATGAGGTAATGACTCATATCTCTTTCTTCTGAAAATCCTCTTGTCTGGAAGATTTCTTTTCTTGCATTAAATCCAAATCCGAACATCTTATCATCTTTTGAGGGGTCCTTCTTTTGCTTTACTTCTGACATGAATAACGACATTTCTTTGTTGGTAAGTGCAAGCATGATAGTGTCCCAAGATGTGCTATTTGCTTTTGCATTGAGTTCATCATCTGAATGTCTTGCGTATATACCGACCAAGATATACCAGTTCGCATTCTGCTGAACATTGAAGCGATTAAACCATAGATAATATGGGTAGCCTGAATCCGGCTTATCATTGTAATATGTTCTGGACATTTTGACTTGAACTGTATTGAGTTTATTACATCCATGGTCGTGACGATAGAGTAATAGGTCAATTCCTTTTTCCTGTGCGGAAGCAGGGATAAATACAGAAACATCTTTTATTCGTTTAGATAGAAAATCTGCAACTGCAAACTCTCCATACTGCATTGTAAAAATGGGTTGCATATCGTGGACTCCTTTACAGATGGATAAATCGTATTATTCGACAAATCCATTTTAGCAGACCTCGATTGAAAAATCAATGCAGTAATGAGTTGAATATTCAATGCTGTTTGTGTTATAGTTTTGGGTTGGGCACACAATCTAAAGGCTCAATAGACAGCTTAATTCTCAACTTGAAAAAAGCACAAAGCAACGCGGCAGTACAGGCAGTTGTTGCGGTAGCTGATGAAGAGCAGCTTGCAAAGATTATCAATGAAAGCAAAGGGGTTATTGACGAGAATTCTTTGCGAGCATGGAATTCTGATGATGTGCTCACTGTCTATGACTCACTTGCAAGAGCACATGAATCCATCAACAAGCTGGCACTTGTACCGGAGAGTTTCTGAACCAAATGCATTTACCGTACCGAATATTACGCCTCAGATCCGACATATAAAAACTCCCTGAGAACTTTCTCAGGGAGTTTTTATATGGAATGACTTTACCACTGGGCAACCGAGCCGTCCTCAAAATACTGTCTCGGGGTATCCCAATCGCCGGGATAAGAGTTATATTTGATGAATTCCTCATCGGGCTCGATGCAGAGACCTTCACCCTTCGGCGTTTCGATCGAACCGTCGACGATCTTGAAGGGGTTCTTGAGGTAACCCTCGCCGAGCATGAGGTTGCCCGCGACCCACGGATGCTCCTGCACGATGAAGTTATGGGTGCAGGCGTCGAGCTGGAGGCAGGAGGCCAGCGAGATCGGGCCAAGCGGGTTGTGCGGCGCAATATTCGCATAATAGGTTTCGGCCATGGAGGCGATCTTGCGTCCCTCGAAAATGCCGCCGCAATGGCAGATATCCGGCTGAACGACCACCGCCGCCTGCTTTTCGAGCACTTCGCGGAAGCTCCACTTGGTGAAGAGGCGCTCGCCCGTGGCGATCGGCACCGAGGTCATGGAAGCGATGCGGGCTAAGGTATCGACGTTTTCAGGCAGGCAGGGCTCCTCAAGGAACATCGGGTGCAGATGCTCGACAGCGCGGGCAAACTGGATGGAGACGTTGGGCGTCAGGCAACCGTGCGCGTCGATGGCGATCTCCATTTCGTCGCCGACGGCGGCACGGAGCTTTTCCTGAAAGTCCACCGCGCCCTTGAACCAGGCGTGGGCCCCAATGTCGTGTACAGGCGTCTTTTTGCCGTTCGGGCGGGTCTTAATGGCGGTGAAGCCCATCGCCTTGCGCTCTTTGGCGCACTCGATGAGGCCGTCGATCTCGTTCTGCGTGAAGGAGGTGGAGATGTGCGCATACATTTTGATCTTATCGCGCACCTTGCCGCCGAGCATTTCGTAGACCGGCATGTGATAATACTTGCCCTTGATGTCCCAGAGGGCCTGCTCGATGCCGGAAATGCAGCTCATCAGGATGGGGCCGCCGCGATAGAAGGTGGTGCGGTACATGAGCTGCCAGAGGTGCTCGATGCGCAGGGGATCCGCGCCGATCAGGACCGGGCGGAACTCCTCAATGGCCTGCCAGACGGTGCGGGTGCGTCCCTCGAGCACCGGCTCGCCCCAGCCGACGATGCCCTCGTCGGTGGATACCTTCAGGAAGGCCCAACGCGGCTTGACAAAGAAGATTTCCAGATCTGTGATTTTCATGGTCTTTCACCTTTCTTTTTTCAAAATATCAAACTGCACCGCCTTTTTAAGGCGGTGCAGTTTCGGAATAAAACGATCAGAATAAGGTCATACCGCCGTCGGCACGCATCTGCACGCCGTTATAGTGCTCGCCGAGATCGGAGCAGAGGAACACCGCCATGTTGCCGGAATCGGAGGGATAGCCCGTCCGATAGCCGAAGCGGTAGCGGCGGTCACGCTCCACGCGGAGGTAATGCGCACCGAAATCCTGCATACCCTTGATGCTGCTCTCGGTTTTGAACTCGATAGCCGTGCCGCCCGGCAGAATGGCATTACAGGTGATGCCATACCGGATGAAGGCTACGGCGGTCTCGCGGGTCAGCATGGTCACGCCGCCCTTGCTGGTGGCGTAGGCAATGTCGAACCCGGTCGGCTTTTTGCCGTGCACCGAGGAGATGTTGATGACGCGGCCGTGCCCCGACTCCTTGAGATAGGGGAAGCAGGCCATGGTCATGCGCAGATAACTCCCGAGGTTGATGTCGATGACATTCCTGAAGAGGTCACCGGAATACTCAGTGATGTCGCGGTTGGGCTGATAGGCCGCGTTGTTGACTAAAATGTCGATGCCGCCCATCTTTTCAAGCGCAAACGCCACGACCTTGTCGATGGACTCGGGAAGCGCAAGGTCGGCGCCGATGCACCAGGCCTTGCCGCCGCGCGACTCGATGAGTGCGCAGGTCTCTTCGGCCATGGTCATGTTGCTGTTGCCGACGATGACGACCGAGGCGCCCGCTTCCGCAAGGCGGATGCTGATGCCCTTGCCGATGCCCTTGCCGCCGCCGGTGACGATGGCGCGTCTGCCTTCCAGCACGCGCTTTTCTTCGCCGGTCTTCATGTTGACCTCGGAGACGAGCGCCGGACGTTCGAGATAATCAAGCGCCATTACATATCCGCCTCCTTCTCCACAGGATAAATGCGGTCATGGTAGAAATAGAGAAGACCGCCGTCGATCTTGAGATCGGAGCCGTTGACCAACCTTGCCGCGGGCGAGAGGAAATACTCCACCGCACCGAGGGCGTCACGCGCCTCCACGCGGCCCTTGACCGGAGCTTTGCGCTCCACGTCATAGAAAGCCTGGACGATGTCGGAATCAAAGGTCTCGTCTTCTTTGGCAGAGGGGGCTAATTTGACCATGTTCACCCGGACGCCCTGATTGCCGTAGAAGAGAGCCAGCTCCTTCATCATCATCTGCATGGCGCCGCAGGAAATGCTGTAAGCCGGGTTGGCTCCCGACGCCTTGTCGGCAAAGACCGACGAGAGATAAAGGATGGTGCCCTCGCCTTTTTCCGCCATGAGCGAGCCGAAATGCTTGCAGGCGAAGAAGGCCGAGAGGATATTGTGATCCATCGTTTCCGCGATGACATTTGCTTCGCCTTCCGTCAGGGTGGCACGGAGATTATGATACTCCGAAAGGATCAGCATATCCGGCGTGCCGACCTTGGCGACCAGCGCCTTGATGCCGTCGCGGGTGGTGATGTCGTCTTCATTCACGAAGACCTCGTGGCCGTCCTTGCGGAGTAACTCCGCAAGCTCTGCCACCAAAGGGTGCGATGCGTCAGTGATCAGTATTTTCGCCATACGATCACGACCATGTGCGGTCATGGGCCGGGTCGTCGTTGAACATATCGGTCGGCTCCCACATGCCCGGCACCTGCGGATGCACGAATTTCGCAAGCACCTCGTCGTTCAGGCTTTCAATGCCGAGACCCGGGCGATCCGGAACGGTGATAAAGCCGTTCTGAACCAGAGGCTTCGGTAAACCGTCGTCATAGATGTCGTTCCATTCGGGGTGATCGACCGAGTGGAATTCGAGAGCGGTGAAGTTTTCGCTGACAGCCGCCGCGTGAACAGCCGCGAGGCAGCCGATCGGGCTCTCGGCCATGTGGATGGCCATCGCAACGCCGTTGTCGGCAGCGAGGTCGCTGATCTTCTTGGTCTCAAGGATGCCGCCGGTGGAAAGCACGTCGGGGTGGATAACAGCGACGCCGTTGACCTTGAAGAGTTCCTTGAAGCCTTCTTTGAGGTAAATATCTTCGCCGGTGCAGATCGGCACGGTGGTGGAACGGCGGAGAATGGCGTACTGGTCGGCGCGCTGCCACGGGATCAGGTCTTCCGCCCAGGCGAGGTTGTATTTCTCGATGCGGCGGCAGAGCTTGATGCAGTCTTCAAGGCCGAGGTGGCCGAAGTGGTCGATGGCGAGCGGGATCTCGTAGCCGACGACTTCGCGGACGTCGTGGACGTACTGTTCGAGAATGTCAAGACCCTTTTCGGTGACATGGATGCCGGTGAGCGGGTGCGGAATGTTCTGGAGGTCGTAAGCGCGGTTCTTCCAGAAACGCATGGCTTCTTCGTCGCCGGCTTCGCGGGCCTTGCCCATCATTTCATAAACCTTGTCGCTCTGTTCCATGTAGCCGAGAGGCGCGGAGATGGCGCCGGGGATGCCGCGGAGGATGCCGAGGCCGAGGTCCATCTTCAGGAAGGTGTAACCCATTTCCATGCGCTTCTTGAGGGCATTGCCCATATCAGTGCCGGTGTGCTTGCCGTCAACGTCGGTGTCGCAGTAAATGCGGATCTGATCGCGGAACTTGCCGCCGAGGAGCTTGTAGACCGGCTGGCCGATGGCCTTACCGGCAAGGTCCCAGAGAGCGACTTCCACGCCAGAAACGCCGCCCGCCTGACGCGCCGGACCACCGAACTGCTTGATGCGGCGGAAGAGGCGGTCAACATCGCAGGGATTCTCGCCGATGAGCAGTCTCTTGAGCTGCTGGGCATAGAGCTTGGACGCACTGTCACGAACTTCGCCGTAGCCGACGAGGCCCTGGTTGGTGTAGATCTTCATGAGGATGCAGTGCATCGGCAGCCCCTTGACGTTGCAGAAGCGCATATCGGTGATGCGCAGATCGGAGGGGTTGGAGAAATTCGAGATGTTGGAGGTGATGCCTTCCATAGTCAATACTCCTTTGATTATAATATAATATCGGTAGAATTTTCAGAGCGTTTTTTCGCATCTTCCAATTCTTCGTCCCAGGTGAGGTGACGATAGCCTTCGGTCTCGGGGGACTTGGCAAACCAATCCACGAAGTCGAGCATCATAGGATAGGTCCACGCGGTGTCGATCTGAGCGGTGGTATAGGTGCCGTCGCGCAGGCGGGTGAAACCGAACACGTCGCGGATGTGCGATTTTTCGGCGCGGGTGACAACTTCTTCGGCGAGGTGCGGCGGAATGAAGAGAACGCCGGAGATAGTAGCCATGACGACGTCGCCCGGGAGGCAGGTCGCGTTGCCGATTCTGGTCGCGGCGTTGAAACCGGTCAGAACGACGTCACCGATGCCCGTCGGGTCGCAGCCGCGGTGCATGACCTGCAGCTCGCTGATCTTGACGATCCGCTCCATATCACGGATGCCGCCCCAGATGACGGCGCCGCCACGCTTGGTGCGGTTGGCGATGGCCGTGGAGAGGTTGCCGCCGACGTAAGTACCCTGGAAGATCTTATCAAAGAGGTCGACGACCACAACGTCATCCTCCACCAGCGTGTCGATGACCCACTGGTTGTAGGTGCCGTGGCGGCCTTCTTCCTTCTGACCGAAGTTAAGGGTGTAGTTATGCAGGTCGGGGCGGGTCGGGACGAGGGTGGTGGTCACCGCACGGCCGACGAGGGTCTTGCCGGGGTTGGTCTGCTGGAAGCCGCCCTGGAACTGGTACTTGTAGCCCTTGCCCCAGAGATAGCCCCACGCCTCTTCAAGGGTGATGCGGCGGATGCGTTCAAGGACCTCTGCCGGCACCTTCGGACGGCCGTCCGGGAATCTTTCGCCCGTCCATTCGGGTGTAAGCTGGATGATGTCATTTCTGTCGTTAAAATGCATAAATGAAATACCTCCGTCAATCTATTTTCGGTTACATTCATCATACCCGCAAACAGGCCATCTGTCAAGTACTGAATTTATGTTCTGTACGATCAAGTGCTTTTTTCCCGAATCGGCATTTGTACTTCCATATAAATATGACGGCACACACGCCGTCCACGATCGAGCAGGCAAACTTCCGGCTTATCCTTTCTGTTATTGTTAAGGTGATGCAAAATACCACTGTAACTACCTCATCCGGAGGCGGTTAC
>JAKSPX010000370.1 GCA_024404415.1 Clostridia bacterium
AAGCCGGGGGAGGTGACGGCGGCGGTGCCGAGGATGACGCGGTCGATGCCGGAGGAGAGGTATTTGTCGATGACCTCCATGGTGCGGATGCCGCCGCCGACCTCCACGAAAAGCCCGCCGCGGGCTTTGATCGCAAGGATGGTCTCGAGGTTCGGCGTGAGGCCGGATTTGGCCCCTTCCAGATCGACGACGTGCATGTGGGTGGCTCCGGCATTGCGGAAATCTTCCGCAATGGAGGGCGGATCGAGCGAATAGACCGTCATGTCGTTATAATTGCCTTTCAGAAGGCGGACGGCCTTGCCTTCATAAAGGTCGATGGCAGGATATAAGATCATCTTCATGCCCCCATTTCCGCGAAGGCTTTGAGGATGCCGAGTCCCACGTTCCCGCTCTTTTCGGGGTGGAACTGGCAGCCCATCACGTTGTCACGCGCGACGGCGGCGGTCAGAGGCGCGCCGTAATCGGTGGTGGCGACAACGGCGGGAGCACAGTCGGCCGCATAATAGGAGTGGACGAAATAGACGTGGTCGCCCTCCTTGACGTACTTGAAAAGGGGGTGTTCTCTTTCAAAATGCAGGGCGTTCCAGCCGATCTGCGGGATCTTGAGCCCCGCAGGGATGACGTCTGAAATAGGCTTCACGCTCCCGGGGATGAAGCCGAGGCCCTGATGCTCGCCGTATTCGTAGCTTTTGTCGAATAACAACTGCATCCCGAGGCATATCCCGAGCAGCGGCTTACCCGATTTGACTTCGTCCGCGAGAAAATCGGCGAGGCCGGAGTCTCTTAATTTCTGCGCGGCGTCCGAAAACGCGCCGACGCCGGGGAGCAGGATCTTTTCGGCATTTCTGATCTCCTCCGGGGAGGAGGTGACGGAAGCTTCCGCACCGATGAAGGAAAAGGAGCTTTTGAGCGAGAAAAGATTCCCGACGCCGTAATCAACAATGGCGATCATCAGAGCACCCCTTTGGTGGAGGGAATCTCATCCTTGAAATCCGGGTCGATGGCCACGGCCTTACGAAGGCTGCGGGCGGCGGATTTGAAGGCTCCCTCAATGATGTGGTGGGTGTTGTCCCCTGAAAGCAGGCGGATGTGGAGCGCAAGGCCCGCGTTCATGGTGAAGGCCTGCCAGAATTCCTTTACAAGCTCGGTGTCAAAGCTCCCGACCTTCTGGGAGGGGAGGGGCAGATCGAAGCCGAGGTAGCTTCTGCCGGAGATATCCACGGCGGTGAGGATCAGGGATTCGTCCATGGGGAGCGTCGTGTCGCCGTAGCGGACGATGCCGCGCTTATCACCGAGGGCAGTGCGGAAGGCGTCGCCGAGCGCGATGCCGATGTCCTCCACCGTGTGGTGGTCGTCAACATAAGTGTCGCCCGTGCACTTCACGGCGAGGTCAAAGCGGCCGTGGCGGGCGAAAAGGGTGAGCATGTGGTCTAAAAAGCCGACGCCGGATTGGATGTCGCTCTTGCCGGTGCCGTCGAGGGTAAGGGCAAGCGAAATATCGGTTTCGGCGGTCTTGCGGGAGATCTCAGCACGTCTCATAAGGCGCCTCCTAAGATTTGGTCGATGGCAGAGAGCAGTTTTTTCATCTGCTCCTCCGAGCCGATGGTGATGCGGTTGAAGTCACGCAGACGCGGCGTTTCAAAGTGGCGGATGAGGATGCCCTTTTCCTTAAGGGCGAGATACAGATCCTTGCCGCCGATCTTATCCGACGAAGCGAAGAGGAAATTGGTTTTGGAATCGAGCACGCGGAAGCCGCGCTTTTTAAGCTCTTCCGAAGTGAAAGCGCGGGTCGAGGCGATGGACGCGAGGTTCTTTTCAAAATACGCCGTGTCTTCCAAAGCGCCGACGCCCGCCGCCATGGTCATGCGGTTGACGTTATAGGGGTTGGTGGAATATTTGATGGTGTTGAGGTCACGGATCAGTTCCGGACACCCGACGCCGAAGCCGAGGCGCGCGCCCGCGAGCGAGCGGGACTTGGAAAAGGTCTGGATAACCAGAAGATTGTCGTATTTTTCGGTCAGCGGGATCGCGCTTTCCCCGCCGAAGTCAACGTACGCCTCGTCGATGACGACGACGTTGTCCGGGT
>JAKSPX010000371.1 GCA_024404415.1 Clostridia bacterium
GCGGCGCTCGCCCACCTCAGCCGCACCAACAACACCTACGAAAAGGCGTTGGACGTTTCGGAAAAGGCGCTTATGGGGAAAAACGTGCGCCTTTCGGTATTGCAGAGAGATGAGGTGACCGAAATATGCTGAACCTGCGCGTCATCTGCGTCGGCAAGCTCAAGGAAAAATTCTATAAAGAGGCCTGCGACGAATACGTCAAGCGGATGAAATCGCTCTGCCAGCTCGAGATCATCGAACTGAAGGAAGAGTCGGGAGACCACAAGCTGGAAAAAGAGGCGGAAGCCATCATGTCCGCCATTCCGCCGGGGAGCGCCGTCTGGGCGCTTGAGATCGAGGGAAAACTGCTTTCCAGCGAGGAATTGGCAGAAAAGATCGCCGAAACAACGGTCATGGGCGCAAGCCGCATCGTGCTTCTGATCGGCTCGTCCGAGGGATTGGCCGACAAGGTCAAAAAGACGGCCTCCTTCGGCCTTTCCATGTCCAGGATGACCTTCCCGCACCATCTCGCGCGCGTCATGCTCTTAGAGCAGCTTTACCGCGCCATGATGATCAACGAGGGAAGAAAATACCACAAATAAGAGGACTTTTCCGCCTCTCCCCGGCGTAGAATAGAGAGAAAAACGTGCGGGGAGGCGGTCGGAACGAGACGCGGCGGGAATTCTCTGAAGGGTGTGGTCATCGGCGCGACCATGACGGTGCCGGGCGCGAGCGGCGGCACCATGGCGATGCTGCTCGGATGCTACGAGGCGCTTCTTGCCGCGGCGGCCGATTTCTTTCGCGAAACGCGGAAAAAGCTCTTCTTCCTCCTGCCTTTTGTCACAGGCGGTGTGCTCGGCGCGCTTCTGATGGCGGGAAGGGTGGAAAGGCTCATGCTCTTCTTCCCGGCCGAGACCGGCGGCTTTTTCGCGGGGCTGGTCACGGTCGGCGTTCCGGCTATCCTGAAAAAGGCGGCGGAGGAGAAACGGCCGCTTTGGGAAGCCCTCTGGCTTTTGCCGGGTGCGGCGGCGGGAATGCTCCTTTCCGTGTGCCCGATGATGATGAGAAGCGGAGAGGGCGCGGGAGGGCGCCTGCTTGCGGGGATGCTTGTGGCGGCGGCTCTTGTGCTGCCGGGGATCAGCGTCTCGGCCTTTCTTTATATCCTCGGTTTATATGAAAAAACGCTCGCCGCGCTCAAGGCGCATGACGTCGGTTATTTACTGCCGCTTATCATAGGCTGCATCTTCGGGATCTTCCTCACGGCGCGGCTTTTTGAAAAATTGCTTCAGAAATTTCCGGCGGGAACGCGCTACGTCATCGCGGGCTTCCTCATCGCTTCGGCTGCCGAGGCGGTCAGGGCACTCCCTCCGGAGAAAATATTCCCGGAAATGGCGCTCTGGTTTGGTATCGGGGCGATTCTGATGGCACTATTGCCGCTTTTGGAAAACAAAGGAGAAAAACATGGTCGCATTTCGCTCATCCCGCGTATCCGACGCCAAAACCCTCGGAAGGACGCACGTTCAGGCGTGGCAGGAGACCTACCGGGGGAAGATCAGCGATGATTACCTCGATTGGCTGAAGCCGGAGATCGCGGAAAAAATATTCTCCCACCGCGCCCCGGCCAACGTATTTGTCGCCGAGGACGAAGGGGAGATCGTCGGATTTGCCGTGGTGGGCCACGGGGGAGAAGAGGATATGCCCCCGCGCACAGGCGAGCTCTGCGGGCTATATGTCCTGAGATCCCATCATAGGCAGGGGATCGGCAAGGAATTATTCAAAATGGCCGAAAAACGGCTTTCCTCCCTCGGGTATAAAAGAATGCTCCTCTGGGTGCTGGACACCAATCTGGATGCGCAGGCGTTTTACGAGCGCATGGGGATGAAGAAGGACGGGAAATATAAGCACACCACCCTCGGGAGCGTGATCACCGAATACCGCATGGTCAAAGAAATAAAATAAAAAAGGGGCTGTAAAAAACTCACTTGTCATTGCGAGGCCATCCCGCGGGATGGCCGTGGCAATCCGTATTCTCCTTTGTTAGAAGAACGGATTTTAACAGACCCAGTCCGCAGACTGGTCTGT
>JAKSPX010000372.1 GCA_024404415.1 Clostridia bacterium
CCGCAGACTGGTTTGTGGTCTCGCAATGACAATTGAGTTTTTTACAGCCCCTTTTGGGTGATTCCATTCACAATTCGAATTCGTCGCCGTCGTGGGCAACAGAGACAGGGTACGGAAGCGGAGCATAGATGGATAATAACTTCTTCTCCCCTTCGCCGTGCCAGGGATTGTGGACATGGTTGAAGATCAGGCGGGAGTAGCCTTTCTCCAGGAAGACCGGGAGAGCCTTCTCCGGCGGGTAATGGGTGGCCTCGCAGACGCAGATATCGGCCTCGACTTCCTTCGGGAAATCGGCGAAATCGCCTCTGAGGTCGCCGGAATAGAGGATCCTTTTGCCCTCGGCTTCGAGCAGATAGGCAAAGGTAATGGGCTTGGTACCTTCGCGGCGCGGGATGTGGTCGGTGGGAATGGCGGTCACCTTCAATGTGCCGTCGTCATAGACCAGACCCTCTTCCGTAGTGTGGAAGGAGACCTTATCGGGGTGCTCCTCCATGTGGAGGGCATGCATGTAGCTATATATCTCCGCGACCTTATTTTCCGCGAGATAAATATCGGTGTGACTCTCGGGGGACGGATATTTGGTAAGCGCCAGAAGCATGGCCGGGAGGCCGCCGATGTGGTCGATGTGCATGTGCGTGTTAAAAATGGCACGGATGCGGGTGTTATCAAGGCCCTTCCGCGTCATGAGTCCCGCTGCGGGCGAACCGCAGTCGAAGAGATAATACTTGTCCCCGATGATGAAGAGGGTCGACGAGTTGAAGCGGCAGTAGGTAAAGTCGCCGTGGCTGGTGCCGAGCGTGATCATTTTCATAGTCTTTTTCCTTTCTTCAAATAAGCAATCAGGCTTTCGCGGTCGTTTTTCACGCGCTCGCAGATGCAGGCATCGAGTAAATAATCAAGCGCCTCCCCCGTCTTTTCCCCCTCCGTGCCGAGGTCGTTTCCGCGGACGGCGAGCGACTTATATGACCAGACGTCGTTTTGGATCACATCCTCAAGCTCCGAAAGTTTTTCGGGCGCGAGAGCAGATAAAAGCGCCCCGGCTTTTTCCTCTCCCGCGGCCTTTAATAAGAGCCGGAGGCCGATCCGATCCGTAGGGACGGGATAGGCAAGGTTTTCATGGACAAATAGGGCAAGCTCGCGCGTCTTTTTGCTGACTTTGAGCCTTTCGAGCGCGGCTTTCAACGCTTTTTCATCCTGCTTTTCAAATAAAAACGCAAGGTCGGTGTGGTAAGCCCCGGTGAGCTTTCGCGGCAGCGTGCTCTCTCCGAGAAAGCTTTCGAGCACCTCTTTGTATTCCCCGATGACCTTCATGGCAGAGGGGCCTTTTAGAAGCTTTTCAAGCTCCACGGAGAGGCGTTCGCCGGAGACGGCATTCAGAAGCTCTTTGGTGCTTCGGGCAGCCTCGCCCGTCCCAGGGTCGATCACAAAACCAAGCTGAGAGGCAAAGCGCAGAAGGCGCATGATGCGTAATGCGTCCTCTGAAAAACGCTTTTCCGGGTCACCGACGGCGCGAAGGACGTGGTTTTCAAGGTCCTTTCGGCCGCCAAAGGGGTCGATCAGCCCGGTTTCCTCCGACCACGCCATGGCGTTCACGGTGAAATCCCGCCGGGCGAGATCCTCTTTGATATCCTTTGAGAAGGTGACCTGATCCGGACGGCGGAAATCCGAATAATTGCCGTCCTTGCGGAAGGTCGTGACCTCAAAGATGTCGCCCTCGGCTTCAACACCGACCGTGCCGAAATTCTTCCCGGTGGGGATGAGCTTTTTATCCTGAAAAAGTGCCATGATCTCCTCTGGTACAAAGGAGGTGGTCACGTCGAAATCCCCCGCCGGACGGCCAAGAAGGGCGTCTCTCACCGCGCCTCCGACGGCGTAGCTCTCCCCTCCGGCAAGCCGGATGCGTTCCATGATCTCCCGGCAGCCCTCGGGAAGGGCGATCAGAAGTTTTTCCGTCTTCATCCTTTCTTCCCTTCTTTCGGGTCGACAAAGGCGGTTCTGTATTTATCGTAGATCACCATGCCGGGCTTGCTCCCGGAGGGCTTTTTGACATTGCGGATGACC
>JAKSPX010000373.1 GCA_024404415.1 Clostridia bacterium
GCGTCGGTTACGATCAGGGGCGAAGCCGTCATAGAGAAGGCGGAATTCTACCACGAGGCGGGTATCGCCGTGGCGGACATCCGCGTGATGAAATATGAATCGGGCGAGCCGGTCACGGAAAACGGCCGGATCTTCTTCACCGTTTCACTCCGCCTGCAGGAGGGCTGCCGGCAGGGGGTGCTTTCGTGGCTCCCCGGCACAGCCGACTGGAGGCTTGAAGGCGCGCTCTTTTATGACGCGGGTGACGGCCTGACCTGCGGCGACGTGGCGGCTTCCGCGACCTTTGACCGGAGGACGGGCGAGTGGATCGTCTGGATGTGTTCTTTCTCTCACGACCACGTCCTTGCCCGCACCAAAACGCGGGAGGATATCCGTTTCGGCCTTCATATCCTCGACGTGGAATGCCTTGAAAAACTCCCGGAAGGGGCAAGCGACGAGACCTTCGGCGGCAAGTCGGGCGACGAGGATCCCGACCTTATATGGAATGAGAAAGAAAACTGCTGGTATCTCGCCATCTGCCGCCTCACCGAGGACGAAAACGGCAGGGGCTACCGCTATTTCTTCTATAAATCCGATGATCCTATGCGGGAATTTGCATATTTATACCACATGCCGACGGGCGAGGACACCGGCGGAAGCTTTGTTCCCACACGGGACGGTCTCTATTTCTGCTGCGGCAGTTCCTTTGACCGCCGGGCGGATTACCGGCTCTACCGCCTCCCGGAAATGGGGAGCTACGAACACCTGCAATTTGACTTTGACGACGGCGGCTTCCGCGGCTGGGGCACCCTTGTCCCGGTCGGGGAGGGAAAGCGCACGCGCTGGTACCACCTGACCTTTGACCGCGCCCGCGCATCGGGTTACAACTGGAGCTACGGGAATCTCTATTGCTTCGAGGCAAAATAATCTTTGGAGGCACAGTATGGCGGAAAAGATCCATGTCTATGTGACGGAATCGCCCTTCAACGCGGCGGGCGACGGCGTCAGAAACGACCGCGCAAGCATTCAGAAGGCCATCGACTACGTCTATGAAAACGGCGGCGGCACCGTCGAGCTGGACGCCTATAAGACCTTTCTCTCCTCCGGCATCGTCCTTCGGAGCGGTGTGGAGCTTCATTTCGGCGACCGCGCCATCCTTCATCAGACGGCTAAGAGAGACGAATACGTGAAGCCGGTGGGGGACGGGTACGTTCCCTACGAGCCGATGCTCGGGCACAACTGGTCGGAGACCATCAAGTGGAGCCACTGCTGGTATAAAAACTACCCCTTGATTTTTGCTCCCGAAGGGAGCCATGATTTTAAGATCACGGGCAGGGGCACCATCCGCATGATGGAGGTGACCGACGAGGAGCAGATCATCAAAATCTGCCCCATCGGGTTTTACCGCTGCTCGGATTTTGAGATTTCGGATATTCACATCACCAATTACCACAGCTACGCCATGATGCCCTTCACCAGCAAAAGAGGGCTGATCCGCAACCTCACCATCGACAACTGGAGCTACGGCAACGGCGACGGCATCTGCCTGATGAACTGCCAGGATATCCGCATCACCGGCTGCAAAATGTTCACAGGGGATGATTCCATCTACATTTTCTCCTCCTACCGCGACCCGCGAAGGAGCGAATGGTGGAATTCGGATGAGCCGCAGGCCTCAAAAAACATCGAGATCGACCACAATGACCTCCGCTCCAACCACTGCAAGGCCTTCGGCATGATCCTCTGGGGCATCGGCTGCCCCGACCTTGAAAAGGTCGAGGTCAGAAACGTCTCTGTCCACGATAACCACATCGAGACCCTCGGCAACTGGCTTTATAACCCCTATTTCACCGAAAAAGGCAACCCGCCGGTGACCACCGTCCGCTTTGAAAACAACGTCATCGACGGCATCGAGATGAACTTCTTCGAGACCGCCATCAGCGACATGAACCATTTCCACAGCATGGCGGAATTTGAAAATACGGAGTTTGCAAATGGGCTTTGCTTCTGGGCGTATGAAAAGAACGCCTCTGAGGATTCGGTCGGCGTTTCGCACGATGGCAGCCATTACGCCTACAT
>JAKSPX010000374.1 GCA_024404415.1 Clostridia bacterium
AAAGAGGACCCCGAAGAGGCAAAGCGCTCCGCGGAGTTATTCCTGGAAGTGCAGAGAGGCCCCCTTGTCGGCGCGGCAAAGGCTTACCGGGAAGGCATCGACGAGGTCGATGCTTCCATCCCCGGCGTCTACTGCTGCGTGGCGGGCGAATTTGAATACGAAATTGCGAAAGAGATGGCAGGGAAGGGACACCCCGTCATCGTCCGCGTCAACAACGGCAACTACACCCCGGCGGGCGCGCGCTACCTGACCAACGCCATGCTCCGCGCGGCCTACCAGATCAACACGGCGGCGGGCAAGGTGGACGCTTTCCTTGCCGAGACCGACACCTGCCCCCAGAACCGCTACAGCACCGACGCCCATTCGCTCCACGCCCATTTCACCGGCACCATTTTAGAGGGCGCTTCCGGCGCCAAGCACTGGATCACCCGCCTCGACGCCTTTGAACCCAAGAGCGGCAGGGCCTACCGCAAGCTGCTCGGCGAACACACCGGTTTCTATCACGCGCTTGCCGAACTGGTCCCGACTCTCAAGCCGGTCGGCTGCCGCATCCCGCTTCCGAAGAAATGGACCTATGATTTTGCCGGGGACCCCTTCGTGAAAGCGCCGAACGCTTTCTCCGGCTGCGTCCTCGAACGCCTCGGCCTGGCCTTATACTTCTCGAATGAGGAAGGCGGCGCGGTCTTCATGGACGGGTGCGCCGATAAGACTTTCTCCGATGAAGAGATCATGAAAATGCTCTCCGGCCCCGTTTTCCTCGACGGTCAGACGGCGAAGCACCTGATCGCAAGGGGATTTGGAAAATACCTCGGCGTGGCCGTGCGCGAATGGGAAGGGAAACCCATGTCTGGTGAGCTACTGCCCAACGGAAACGAATGCAACCATCAGGTGAGAGCCATGGAGCTGGTCCCGACGAGCGACAAAACGCGCGCCGACTCGTGGGTATTCCACGTCCCGGACGGAAAATCCCGGGTCCCGCTCTTCCCGGGCGTCACGGTTTTTGAAAACGAGCTCGGCGGGAAAGCCGTCGTCTTCTCAGGCGACCCTAAGACGGAATTTAACTATATGGAGGCCTTCTCCTTCCTGACCGAATCGAGAAAAGCCCAGATGATCGCCCTTCTGAAAGCGTGCGGAAAGCTTCCGCTCTACGCCGAAGGCGACGAGGAGATCTACCTTCGCGCGGCGGAAATGCCGGACGGCGGGATGTTCGCCGCGGTGTTCGACCTGAGCCTTGATGATCTGGAGGAGATCGAAATTGCCTCGGAAAAGGAGATCACGAGAGCTGAAAAGCTCACGAAGGACGGAAAACGGGAAAAAGTCGGGATCACCGCAAACGGCAAGAACGAAGCCGGAATGTATTCCTACATCATCCACACCACGGCCCCGACCCTCGACCCCACCATCTTATTCTTATATTGAAAATAAAAAAGGAGACAGGATCATGAAAAAAGTCAGAATAGGCGTCTTCGGCGCATGGCGCGGCAATTCGTACATCGAACTGATCCGCAAGCAGGAGCGGTGCGAGCTTGTCGCCATCTGCGACAAAAACATCGCCTCGATGGAAAAAGGTGAGGCCTTTGAAAACGTCGCGCTTTTCGACAATTTTGAGGACTTCCTTGCCTACGGTGTGGAAAACGGCATGAACGCCGTCTTCCTTGCCAACTATTTCCACCAGCACGCCCCCTTTGCCATCCGCGCGATGGAGGCGGGAATGGACGTCATCAGCGAATGCACGGCGGCGGGCACGCTGAAGGAATGCGTCGAGCTGGTCGAAGCGGTCGAGCGCACCGGGAAGAAATACATGCTGGCCGAAAACTACCCCTTCATGACCAATAACCTCAAGATGAACGACATCGTGAAAAGCGGCGCGCTCGGAAGCCTTCTCTACGCCGAGGGCGAATACAACCACTCGGGCAACAACGAGGAGCTTCGCCGTCTCACCCCGGGTACTTATCACTGGAGAGGCTGGATGCCCCGCACCTATTATGTCACCCACGCCATGGGGCCTTTGATGTACATGACCGACTCCATGCCGAAATACGTCTCCGCCCGC
>JAKSPX010000375.1 GCA_024404415.1 Clostridia bacterium
ATTCCTGGGATGTGAGATAGCTCAAAACCAGCTTCTCGGACGGGGCAAAGAAGGACTGAGAGGCAAGATACTGCTCGACAAACTGCAATTCCGTCCCCGTCAGGTCAAGGCGGATGTCGTGTTCCCTTAAGAACAGACGCTCCTCGTCGCTGATAAGGGAGGCTGACGAAACGGCGCGTGGGAACACGCCCTCGTTGTTGCCAAGGACATAGAGGCATTTCGGGTCGCGCCCGCGGTAGCGTCCGGCCTCGCCGACGGTGGCCTGAGCGGCCCCGGCGGGGATAGCGCCGGCCTTTTTCCCGTCGAGGATGAGCCGGAGCATCCCGAAAAATTCATCAGGGCGGTATTCCCGCTCTCCGGCGATGAGGACGAACTGATCCAGCGTGTCGCAGAAGACCTCCCAGAGCTGGTCGTATTCCTCGGCAAGCCTGCCGTCGCCCGCATTGCGCGCAGCTTCGGCCCTTTTTTCGTTTTCCTCAAATAATCCCGCCGCCACGGCGTAGTCATAAAGCGCGGTGCACATCAAGCGAATATTGCCGTTCAAGCGCCTTTTCAGCTCGGCAAGCGGCGTGATAATCCTTTCGCGCATGGCGTTGAGACGCGCAAGTTTGGAAAGCGCGTCCTCGTCGTATTCCTTCATGTATCCGTCGGGATGGGCTTTCCACGCGTTCGGGGAGAGCCACTTGCTCCCGCGGATGTTCCAGCGGATCATATAGTATTCCAGCATATCGAGGTCCTCTTCGGGGATCCCGGTCATGCCGGATTTCAAAAGCACCGTCATGCTCTGAAGCGAAAAATTTTCCGTGCACGCCTCGAGAGCCGCGAGCAGCATCCGGAAGAGCGGTTTGGAGACCACGCTGACGGAACTGTCCATATGTACGGGAATGCCGCATCCGCGGAAGACCGATTCCAGTTCACCCGCATAATCCTCATAGGTGCGGCAGATGACCGCCATATCGCGGTAGCGGTACCCCTCCTTGGTCAACGCGATGATCTTCGCGGCGCAGAGCTCGCATTCCCGCCGTTTATCCGAAGCGGAGATCACCGTAACGCTTCCGTCGTCCTCCCCCGGGTAGGTTTTCGCGTGTCCGTCCACCAGCTCTTGCTCCAAAAACGCAAGTGCCGGGGCTTTCGCGCGGTGATTCCCCTCAAGATGGTGCATTTCATAGGGAAGTGAAAACCTTTCGGCATAGCGGATGAAGTGCCCCGCGATGTCGTAGCTTTTATAGAAAAGATCCTCCGGCGCAAAGCTGGAAGGCCGCGCGTCGGACGTGATATAGAGCGTGACCTCCTCGGCTTCCCTTATGGCGGCCTCCAGAACCTGATATTCCTTCGGCGTGAAGCCGTTGAAGGAGTCGATCCAGATGCGTTTTTCCTTGAAATAGCCGGTCTTTTCCGCCGTTTCCAGCATGAGATCGTAGAGATCGGCCGGGTCATGAAGTTCCCCCGTAAGAAGCGCGTCGTAGGAGGAGTAGATCAGGGCGAGATCCTTTAATCGTTCAGCCCCCGCGGCGGGTGAAAAGGCCGCGGCACGGTATAAGTCCTCCGGCTTCACGCCGTAGAGCTTCAGTTCATTGACGGCCATCAGGAGCCTGGAAACAAATTCCGGGCGGGCGGCGACCGATGTATAGACTTTGAGAAGGTCGGCAACGTCCTCCCTCGCGTTGCGGATCAGGAGTAGGCGGCCGTTGTCGTCGATATAGCGGTCGGCAAGGTGCCCGCCCTCCTCGAAAATGCGGTTGGCGAGGGTGCGGAAGGTCAGTGCTTCGGCGCGAAGCGAGGCAGAATCCCCCAGCGCTTCGCAGAGGGCAAGCTCTGCATTGTGCGAGGCCTGCGGCGGCACCAACAGGATCAGCCCATCAAGGCCCTTTTCCGCCGCAAGGCGCATTTCGCGCATCGCCGCGGTCGTTTTGCCGCTTCCGGCGCGTCCGGTCACAATATGAAGCATGCTCTTCTCCTTTCCCGGTCAGCCTTCCTCACGAAGGTTTTCTTTGGGCAACACCGCACAACGAGCGGAATCGAGTTAAAGTCAGCCCGAAGACGGAATCG
>JAKSPX010000376.1 GCA_024404415.1 Clostridia bacterium
ATCCACTTGCCGCGGGTGAAATCGGGGACGGCCACCGGCTGAGAGCCCATGTTGCAGGAGTCCTCGGAGAGGGTGGTGATACTCATCCACGCCGCCGTGTCATAAACGGTGATCGGCGGGGTCTCGCCCTTCATGGCCGCTTCGAAGAAGGCGCGCAGGACGAGATAGTCCATGCCGCCGTGGCCGCCGCGGACGCCGTCGTTCATGAATTCGTTCCAGAGCGGATGCTCATATTCCTTGAAGAAGTTCTCCATCGGCTCCCAGCCGTGGTGATCCCAGCCGGAACCCTTGGAGCCCTCGCGGCCCTCGATCATGATGGCGTTCTTGTCTTCCGACCAGAGACCCTTGGTGCCCTGCACGCGGCAGCCGCGGGAATAGGGGCGCGGGAGGCAGTTGTCGTGCGTGAGGACAATGGTCTCGCCGTGGGCGCACTTGATCATGGTGGTGACCACGTCGCCGGCGACAAAATTGCGGTGGGCGATCTCGGAATCCTCGCCCATGTGCTCCTTGGCCCAGAGATTGAGGCCGCGGGACTTGGTCTGCATGGAGGTCAGGGAGACAAAGCGGTTGCCGTTATTGATGTTGAGCATTTTGGCGAGCGGGCCGAGGGCGTGGGTCGGGTAAAGGTCGCCCGCACGGTTGGAGAAATTGTGGATGCGGTAATGGCGGTTTTCGATGCCGAGGCAGATCTCGTCGCGCAGGTCGTGGGAATAGCCGCCCTTGCAGTGGATGAGCTCGCCGAAGATGCCCTGACGGACCATGTTGAGGACGGTCATCTCTTCTCTGCCGTAGCAGCAGTTTTCCAGCATCATGCAGGGCATACCGGTCCTCTCGGAGGTGCGCACCAGCTCCCAGCAGTCCTCAATGGAGGGGGCGCCGCCGACTTCGGTCGCGGCGTACTTGCCCGCTTCCATCGCGGCGAGGCAGACGTCCACGTGGGAGGTCCAGGAGGAAGGAGTCACGACCGCGTCGACTTCCTCAAGCGCCACGACTTCTTTATAATCGCAGCTTGCAAAGGGAGACTTGCCCGTGGCGTCTTCCACGCGCTTGCGGGCTCTCTCGGTTCTGTCCTCATAGAGGTCGCAGACCGCCGCCACTTCGATATCGGGCATGGTGTCCAGCACCAGCTCCATCAAGCCGTATCCGCGGCCGGAAAGGCCTACAAAGGCCACTTTCAACTTTTCTTTCATGATTTTTTATCCTTTCATTCGATCCTGAGCCCGGTCGGATAACGGCCGCTTTCCCGTCCGAAGAGCGAGAAGCCGTTAATGGATGCAAAGGTCAGTTCGGTTTTTTCGCCTTTCAAGTATTTTTCCGGGAGCTTCGCGCGGCAGAGCCAGCCGTAGGTGCCCGCCTCGTCGAGCTTTCTCGGATTTTCCTGATAGTGCCATGAGAGCGCGCCGCGGCTGTCTGCCGGGTCATCGGGAAGCAGGAATTCGCCGATCTTTTCGCCGTTAGCGTAAAGCGTGAGGGTGGATTCCTCCTCCTTGCCGCGGGTGGTCATGAAGAAGCAGTTCTCGTTTGCGCCGCGGTCGACCTTGTAGCCGAGCATATAGCTGCCCTCGGAGCTCAGGTCGCGTTCCTTTTCCGCGAGGTCGCGGGAGAAGGTCTCGCGCGCCGAGGCTTCAAAGACAAGCTCCGCATCCTTCGGAAGATCCTTGGTGTCGAGCGTGAAGGTCGCCTTGCCGCCCGCGAGGACGTTGAGTTTGCGGCCGTTCTGCCTTAAGCCGCCTTTCCCTTCGAGCTTCGCCTCGGAAAGGGCGATCTCTTTTCCGGTTTCGCTCTTCACGTCGAAGGTGACGAGGTTCCGTATGCGGATATTTCCGTTTTCATCCTTCAGGCGGAGGCGCACCGTGACGAGCGCTTCCTCCTCCGGCATGGTGAGGGTGATCTCGCCTGCCTTGGTAAGGCCATAGCCCTTCGCCGTGAAAGAAAGAGTGGACTTTTCATAGCTCGTCTTTCTTCCGTCCGCATCGGTCAGGACGCTTTCGGCCTCCGCAAAGAGGGTCTTGCCGTGGTTCTGATCGGTA
>JAKSPX010000377.1 GCA_024404415.1 Clostridia bacterium
GCGTCTGTTATTGGATCGGCTCAGGATCCCCTACCGCAGGATCTATCTTGAAAGGGCGGGGGATGAGACGTGATCTATTTTGATAACGCCTCCACCTCGTGGCCCAAGCCGCCCGGCGTGATCAAAGCCGTCACCGGAGCCATGGAAACCGCCTCAAGCCTCCACAGAGGGACGGGAACCGGCGCGGAGACCTCGGAGGACATCCTTTTTGACCTGCGAACCCGCACGTCAGCCTTTTTCGGCGCGCCGGGAGAAGAATCGGTGGTCCTCACCATGAACGCCACCCACGCCTTGAACCTTGTCATTAAGGGCATGGCGAAGGAGGGGACGCGGGTGGTGACCTCCGGCTTTGAGCACAACGCCGTCATGCGGCCTTTGTATGCCCTCCGCGAAAAAGGCGTCGTGACCGATCAAGTCCCCTCAGGCTTATTTGAAAACGAGCGCTTCCTCGAAAATTTCAAAAAGGCAATTTTGAAGAAAACCGACCTCGTCATCCTCAACTGCGTTTCCAACGTCTATGGTTGGATCCTTCCTTTCCGCGAGGCGGCCGAGCTTGCTTATGAGAAAGGCATCCCGGTGCTCCTCGACGCGTCGCAGGCCGCAGGGCATATCCCGGTCGCATTTACGCGCGGCGTGGAATTCATCGCCGCGGCAGGGCACAAGGGACTCTTCGGACCGGGAGGGACGGGACTTCTGCTCTCACGCGGCGATCATATCCTTCCGCCGCTCATGGAGGGCGGCACCGGGTTTGATTCGAGAAGCGAGGAGATGCCGTCTCTTCTTCCCGAACGGCTGGAAGCGGGCACGGTGAATATCCCCGGCGCGGCGGGACTTGCCGCTGGCATCGCATTTGTCTGTGATAGGGGACTACAAAATATCCTCGCCCATGAAAGAAGCCTCGCGCATAGGATCAGCGAGGGGCTTTCTGTATTTCCGAATGTGAAATGCTTTTCCTGCCGCCTTCCCGAACGCCAGACCGGGGTGATTTCTTTTCTGGTAAAAGGAGAGCCGCCGGAGAAGACCGCCCTCGCGCTTGCCGAGAGAGGCGTTGCCGTGCGGGCGGGGCTTCACTGCGCGCCGGGTGCGCACGATCACGCCGGGAACCCGGAGGGGAGCGTCCGCCTGAGCTTTTCCCCTTTCAATACCATGGCGGAAGCGGAGGAATTCCTTGTGGTCATGGCTTCGCTTTCGTCGGTCAGGGGAAATTCCTGAAAGACGGGAAATAACGCACAAAAAAAGATTTGCATCGGCGGCTTTATTGTGGTAAAATAGTATGCGGTGGGGAAAACCTCACCGCATACTCCACAGAGAAAGGGGTCTTTCCGTTGGCAGGCGTCAAAGAAGCCGTTATGAAAGCCGTCAGCATGATCAGAGTCGCGGATATCATCGACGTGATCATCATCACGATGATCTTATATTATATATTTTCCTTCCTCAAGGACACCAGAGCCGGGCAGGTCATCAAGGGTGTCGTGCTCATCTTCATCTGCACGCAGATCACCAGTTGGCTCAAGCTCTACGCGACCAATTATCTCTTCTCCACCATCATCCAGATCGGCGCAGTGGCGCTGGTCGTCGTCTTCCAGCCCGAACTGCGCAAGGCGCTTTCCCGCATCGGTTCCGGCTCCTCGCTCGTCAAGGAATTATTCGCCATCGACCGCGAAAGCGGCCACAACCGCTTTGAATCCTATCTGGCCATCATCCTCAAGGCCACCTATGACCTCGCCGCCACCAAGACCGGTACTCTGATGGTCTTTGAACGCACCACCAACCTCGGCGAGATCTCCGCCACCGGTACCCCGGTCGACGCGGAGCTCTCCATCGAGCTGATCAAAAATATCTTCTATCCCAAAGCGCCTCTGCACGACGGCGCGGCCATCATCCGCGATTTCCGCATCCATGCGGCGGGCTGTGTCCTTCCGCTTTCCAAAAACAATGCCCTTTCCTCTGACCTCGGCACCCGCCATAAGGCCGGTACCGGCATGAGTGAGGAGAGCGACGCGGT
>JAKSPX010000378.1 GCA_024404415.1 Clostridia bacterium
ATGAAGTGACCGGCCGTGAGGCTGTCCGCCGTGCAGTCAAAACCGATGTAGAAAACGGCTTTGCCTTCATTGATCATTTTGCTGATCTCTTCTTCGTTGGTGACCTGCGCGATCAGGCCGCGGGCTTTCAGTTCTTCATAAATCTGCATAGAATATCTCGACCTTTCATTGGTATCTGATGATTATTTTTTATCGTCTGTAAGACGGAGTTTCGTGAGTCTGCACTGTTCGAGCATCTGTCCGGCGCTTTCCAGGGCGAGCGGCGTGACGTTTGATCCGACGTTGATCCTGGCGATCTCGCCGGGGCGCTCGTCCTCATCAAGCTTGCGGATGCCGGTGGATGTCCTTTCACCCTTCTCGCGCTTCTCAATGAGATAATCGGCGTCCGCCATGGCGGCGAGTTGGGAAAGATGGGTCACACAGAGCACCTGACGGCCGCGGGCAAGCGTCCAGAGCTTATCGGCGACCTTCTGGGCTGCGCGGCCCGAAATGCCGGTGTCGATCTCATCGAAGATCTGCACCGGGATGCTGTCCTTATCGGTCAGCACGTTTTTCATGGCCAGCATGATGCGGGAAAGCTCACCGCCCGAGGCGGTCTTGGAAAGCGGTTTGAGGCTTTCGCCCTTGTTGACGGAGAGAAAGAATTCCAGCGTGTCGATGCCGTCGGCGTTGAAGGGCGAAGCCGTCTCCTCCTCCGGCGTGTAGAATTCCACGGAAAAGCGGGTGTGCGGCATATCGAGGTAGGCCAGCTCCTCTTCGATCCGGCGGGAGAGGATCTCCGAGGCGGCTTTTCTCTTTTCGGAAAGGGCTGTGGCTTCCTTGAGAAGCGCTTTTTTCCGTTCGGCGTATTCCGCCATCATGGCCGCGCGCTTTTCGTCCGAATATTCGATTTCGGAAAGCTCTTTTTCGGCGTTTTCAAGGAATGAAAGCACATCCTCGGCGGTCGCGCCGTACTTGCGTTTGAGCCGGTAATAAAGATCCAGCCGTTCCTCAATGGCGTTTAATTCCGCAGGAGAGGAAACCAGCTCCTCGCTTTCATCCTGAAGGGAGTTCAGAACGTCGTCGACCGCAATCGAGGCCTCCTGCAGTTGGGAAATGTAATTTTCATACTTCGGTGAGATGCGTGCGGCGGCGGATAAAGCGCCGATGGCATCGGAAATGGCTTCACTTGCACCGGGCGACCCGTCTCCCCCGCCGAGGCTTGCGGCGGCAGAGGTGATGCGGGAGGCGAGCTTTTCCGCGTTGGATAAAAGCAGCTTGCGCTCGGAAAGCTCGTTCTCCTCGGAGGGGGAAATGCCGGCGGCTTTGATCTCATTGATCTGGTATTCCAGCATTTCGATGCGGCGGAGCTTCTCCCCTTCGTCGAGCTTGAGGCTCTTGATCTCACGCGCGAGCGTTTTCAGGGCGGCGTAATTCTTTCGGTAGGTGTTTTTTGCCTCTTCCAGACCCGCGAAGATATCCACGTAGTCGATGTGGCGGTCGGGATCCAGAAGGTTGCGGCTGTCGTGCTGACCGTGGATATCGACCAGCTTTTCGCCGATGGCGCGTAAGAACGCCGTCTGCACCGTCTGATCGTTGACGCGGCAGGTGTTTTTGCCCTCGATCGTGATCTCACGGCTGAGGCGCAGCATACCCTCCTTGTCCACAAGCTCCCTCACGGAGGCGGGAACCTTTTCCCCGAAGGAGAATTCCGCATAGACTGAGGCTTTCTTCTCGCCGGTGCGGATGATATCGCGGGAGGTGCGGTCGCCAAGGATCATGCGCACGGCGTCGATGATCATGGATTTGCCCGCGCCGGTCTCACCGGTCAGAACGCTGAAGCCTTTACCGAAGCAAATATCGGCCGCTTCAACGACCGCTATGTTGCGTATTTTCAAAAGGGTCAGCATCGGTCATCCCTCGATCATTTTAAGAGATTTCTCATATCGTTGCAGAAATCCTGCGCCTTGACCTGCGAACGCATGACAATGAAGATAGTGTCGTCACCGGCGA
>JAKSPX010000379.1 GCA_024404415.1 Clostridia bacterium
GTACGATTGAGAAACTTTTCCCGCATCCGTAACCGCCGGCCAGAATGAACCAGTCTATATCGGGAAACGCTCGTGGCGCCGCCATGATGATTTTCTGGTGGCGGAATGGTAAGATTGTGCGGTCGTCTGCTTTTTTTGCAGGCAGGCCTCTTTTGCGATTCGGCGCGATTTTATTCAATCGGACCGCCTCCGATTTCCACGTTGTCCTGGCTGGTTATTTCTTCCGCAGAAAGCTCACCGCCTGAAAGGTTAATGTTGAGCGGATCCGCGTTTTTAATTGTTGTTTCCTGGCGTTCAACATAACCGCGGTCCTGGCCCTTCATTTTCAGGTACCACTTCGCGGTCTGGACGTCCTTAGCGTTGAGCGCGTTTAGAATTACATTTTCAGCTGCATCCAGGGTTCGTTCCTTTTCGTTCTGCAGCGCGGTTTTTGTTTCTTCCCACTTCTGGGTGAAATACTCGTAGGCAACGTACTTTTCGTCCTTTTTGAGACCCGGGATGGCCGCAAGGTCGACCTCGCCCGCGATCTCCTTATCCGAGACGTTGAAACTCGCGAGGGCGAAATTCTCGCCGCTCTTATTGAAGACCGAAAGGAGCTTATCCTCCTTCGGGCAGTCGACGTAGATGCAGTCCGGCATGGGCATGGCGGGGCCTTCCGGGCGCATCAGGCTGCCGTCCTCGTCCACGATGGGCAGGATGGTCTCGGCGCGGCTGTGACCGTATTCATCCGAAACGTAGATCGGCGAGCCGGAGATACTGCGCAGAGCGCCCGACTGAACGGCCGATTCATGATCCGACCACCACATATCGAAGTCGCAGACGTACATCTGCCCGTGCCAGAGGGTGTTATACACGTTCTGGACGAGGTGACTGATGAACCCTCTCTCGCGGCGCGGGAAGAAGTCATCCGAGTTGCGCTCCACGGCCGACCACGGGCGGGCGAACTGGTTTTCCATGTCGAGACCCATGCAGTCGATGACCGCGCCGTTGAAATTGCGCCAGATGGAGCGCTCGATGGCTCTGTGGTAGATCCGGCAGCCCTCCACCGACGGGAGCGTGCCGATCATGTAGGCGGAATTGGAGGACTGGTTGTCGACCTTGAGGAAATCCACGCCCGAAGACGCGAGGTAGTGATGCCACGCATCCCAGAAGCGGAAGGCCTTCTCCTCGTCCAGCGCCGCGACGCAGATACCGGCGGGCGTGATCATGAGGTTTTCCTTCTGCTCCCTGCAGAGCGGGCTTTCCGGGTCGACGCCACACCAGTAGCCGTTGAAGGCGTGCCACACGCCGACCTTTTCCACACCGTATTCCGCTTTGATGCGGCGGATGGTCTCCTTTAATCCCTCGGGGAACTTTTTCCGATCCTCTTCAAAGCCCGCGAGCTTGTCGCCGTTGACCGTCATCCAGCCCGCGTCGATGATCATCCAGCGGACGGGAATGCCCTTTTCCTTGAATTCGGCGAGCTTTTTGTAGATCTTCCCGCTGGTCACCTCGTAATAGACGGCGTCCCAGGTGCAGCAACCGAAGTTATTGAAGTGCTCCGGGCAGCCGCGCTCCCCGCGGAGAGGCACCCTGATCGCGCCGAGGTCGTGGGCGAAGCGGTAGCTCTTTTCAAAGGCCTCGTAGGGCGTGTCGGCCACGGAGACCGCGAGGAACGGCCCCTTGAGGCGGAAGAGTCCCGCCGTGTCTGAAGTCAGGCGGAGCGCGCCCTCCTCAAATTCGCATCGGAAATTCTCGCCGCAGAGCGGGAGGAAATGGAGGTGCTTTTCGCCTTCCTTAATGAGCAGATTCTGGGTCTGGGGCATGAAATCGGTGTAATCTTCGGGGAAGGAGGGCATCATCCACCACGGGGAGGCATGGCGGAAGGCCAATAGCTTTTCGGGCTTCTTCCCGCCGAAGGGGATGGAGAGCGCCCACTCGGGCATAAAGGCGGCGGTCGAGGCGTTTC
>JAKSPX010000038.1 GCA_024404415.1 Clostridia bacterium
GGCAAGCTCGCCTACGGCGAGATCACGGTGAAGGACGCGGTTTTCAATAAGCACGTTGCGCTTATCCTTCTCTCCTCCGACGCGGGGAATTCGCTCAAGCGCACTTTTGAGCGCCTCGCAAAGGAGAAGAACATCCCGCTCCTCGTCCTTCCCGACGACAAAAAAAGTCTTGGAGCCGCCATCGGCAAAGAAATGTGTTCGGTGGCAGCTGTGTTAAACAAGGGTCTTGCGGATTCCATTGCCGCAAAAGCCGCAAATCAAATCGGAGGTGGCCATATTTGAGTTTAGTGAAGTACCGTTTGAATGAAGTTGCAAAGGATTTTGACGTCTCGAGCAAAGAGATCTCCTCCATCCTTGCAGAATACTCCGAAGCACCCAAGAGCAACCAGAAGGTCCTCGAAGAAAACGAGCTGAATATCATCTTCGACGTCATGACGCTTACCCGCACGCCGTCGGACTTCGAGTCTGCCATGAAGGCAGCCGTGCACCCGGAAGAAAAGGCTCCCGAAGCGCCCAAGGCAGAGGAAGCTCCCGTTCCGGCCGAAGCCCCCAAGGCGGAAGCGCCCAAGGTCGAGTCTCCCAAGGCCGAGGCCCCCAAAGCCGAAGCGCCGAAGGCTCCCGAAAATGCTCCCTCTCCCGTCGAGGAAAAGAAGCCCGCGCCTGAAAAGCCGGCTCAGCCGTCTCAGGCCCGTCCCGCTCCCGCGCCCGCGCCCAAGGCTCCTTCGCAGCCCGCAAAGCCGCAGGCCAAGGATCCTTCCAGGGATCAGCAGAAGTCCCGCAAGCAGACCATCGTGGTCGACACCCGTTCCTCCGGCGGGAAGACCGACCTCTCCAAATACGATGAACGCATGGACTCTCTCGCGGACGACCACGTCACCCGTCAGGGCGCGAGCAAGGAAAAATTCAAGAATCAGCAGAAGAAGGGCGCTCCTGTCTCTCAGAAGAAGCGTCAGGAAGAAGCCGAAAAGATCAAGAAGCTCCGTGCCCAGCAGGAAGCCGCCAAGAAGGCTCCTCGCAAGGTCATGATCCCCGACGAGATCGCCGTCGGCGAGCTTGCCTCCCGCCTCAAGAAGACCGGCGCGGAGGTCGTCAAGGCCCTCATGAAGCAGGGTCTCATGGTCTCGCTTTCCCAGACCATCGACTACGACACCGCCGCCCTGATCGCCATGGACTTCGGCGCCAAGGTCGAGCGCGAAGTGCATCTCACCATTGAAGAACGCCTCATCGACGACCACGAGGATAAGCCCGAGGATCTCCTCCCCCGCGACCCGGTCGTCGTCGTCATGGGTCACGTCGACCACGGCAAGACCTCGCTGCTTGACTATATCCGCAAGAGCCGCGTCGCCGCGGGCGAAGCGGGCGGTATCACCCAGCACATCGGCGCTTACCGCGTCGACGTCAACGGGAGAAACGTCACCTTCCTCGATACCCCGGGTCACGCCGCCTTCACCTCCATGCGCGCCAGAGGCGCGATGTTCACCGACATCGCCATCCTGGTCGTCGCCGCAGACGACGGCATCATGCCGCAGACCATCGAATCCATCAACCACGCCCGCGCCGCGAACATTCCGATCGTGGTCGCCATCAATAAATGCGATAAACCGCACGCCAACCCCGAACGCATCACCCAGCAGCTCGTCGAGCAGGGTCTCGTGTGGGATGAATGGGGCGGCGACACCACCATCTGCCGCATCTCCGCCCTCACCGGCGACGGCATTCCCGAACTCTTAGAGATGCTGGTCCTCCAGGCCGATATGCAGGAGCTGAAGGCTAACCCCAACCGTCTGGCCTCCGGCAGCGTCATCGAAGCCAGACTGGACAAGGGCCGCGGCCCCATCGCCACCCTCCTTGTCCGCAACGGCACCATCCACTCCGGCGATATCGTCATCGCGGGCACCGCGGTCGGCAAGATCCGCGCCATGACCGATGACAAGGGCCGCCGCATACAGACCGCCGGTCCCTCCGTTCCTGTTGAGATCACCGGTCTTGCCTCCGTCCCGAACGCGGGCGACTCCTTCAACGTCGTTGAAGATGAGAGAATGGCCAGAGAACTGGTCGAGCAGCGACTCCAGGATGAAAAGAACGAGCTTCAGCACGTGCAGGGCAAGATGTCGCTTGACGATCTCTTCAGCCAGATCAAGGAAGGCGAAGTCAAGGACCTCAACATCATCATCAAGGGCGACGTGGTCGGCTCTGTCGAAGCGGTCAGATCGTCGCTTGAAAAGCTCTCCAATGACGAAGTCCGCGTCCGCGTGATCCACGGTGCGGTCGGCGCCATCAGCGAATCTGACGTCATGCTCGCCGGTGCCTCCAATGCCATCATCGTCGGCTTCAACGTCCGTCCGACGGCCGACGCGAAGGTCTCCGCCGAAGAGCAGAAGGTCGATATCCGCCTCTACCGCGTCATCTACGACTGCATTGAAGAGATCGAAGCGGCTATGAAGGGCATGTTGGCCCCGAAGTTCCGCGAAGTCGAGCTCGGTTCCGCCGAAGTCCGTCAGATCTTCAAGGCCTCCTCCATCGGCACCATCGCCGGCTGCATGGTCCGTTCCGGCGTTATCCGCCGCGGCACCAAGATCCGCGTCGTGCGCGACGGCATCGTCATCCACGAAGGCGACCTCATGGGTCTCAAGCGCTTCAAGGACGATGCGCGCGAGGTTGCCACCGGTTACGAGTGCGGCATCACCCTTGAGAAGTTCAACGACATCAAGGAAGGCGACGTCCTCGAAAACTACTATATGGAAGCTTATCAGGAATAAAATCCACCGCCGCGGAGGCCGTCATGCGGCCTCCGCGGTTATTTTGCGATTACACGAGAAAGGAACACCATGTCCAAAATCAGAATCGACCGCATCAACGAGGAGATTTCCCACGCGGTCTCCGAGATCCTGCCCACCGTCAAGGATCCGCGCGTGCAGGGCGCAGGCATGATCTCGGTCACCCACGTCGACACCGCGGGCGATCTCTCTCTTTCCAAGATCTATTTAAGCGTCTTCCCGCTCGCCGGGAAAGAAGTCAACTCCAAGGAGCTCACGCAGGGCCTCAAAAGCTGCTCCGGCTACATCCGCAAGGAGCTGGCTTTGCGTGTCAAGCTGCGCCTCTCGCCCGAGCTTGTCTTTATTCTCGACGACTCGCTCGACCGCGGCGCCAAGGTCATCAACCTCATCAACCAAACCATGAAAGAAGACTGATCTCCATGCTTTCTTCCCATCCCGCCTTTTCCGAAGCGGCGTACTCCGCCGCTTCTTTTTTGAAGGAACACGATAACTTCCTTCTCCTCACCCACGCCCATCCCGACGGCGATACCGTCGGAAGCGCCTTTGCCCTGGCTATGGCACTGCGCGAGTGTGGAAAGACCGCCTACGTCCTCCCCGATCCGCTTTCGAGGAAGGATTTCCTCCCCTATTTCGCCTCCGTCGCGCCCGAGGGAGACCTCCCTTCCGACCTGACCCTTGTCACGGTGGACGTAGCTGATGGCGCGCTTTTACCCGAATGGTCGGTGAAATATCTCCCGGAAGTGAAATGTGTGATCGACCACCACACCTCCAACCGCGTCGACTGCGCCCTCAAGTGCGTGGATTCCAAAGCTGCAGCCACCGCCGAGATCATTTTTGAGATCGTCCATCTCCTCGATCTGCCGCTTTCCGCAACGGTCGCCGGGGGCATCTACATGGCCCTCATGACCGACACCGGCTGCTTCAAGTATTCCAACGTCCGTCCCCAGACGCTTTTATATGCCTCGGAAGCGCTCGCCGCGGGTGCGGACGCCTTCGGCCTTGCGCGCAAGCTCTTCATGAAGAAGGCCCCGGCCAGAATGAAGGTGGAGTCCCACGTCATCGCGGGCTTCCGCTATTTCGCCGAGGGAAAGATCACCATGGCCTCTATTTCGCTTGCCGAGATCGCCGCCATGAACGCCATTGAGGACGACATCGGCGGGCTCGCCTCGCTGACGGTCATCCCCGAGACCACCGAGATCGGCATCTTTTTGCGCGAAATGGCCCCGGACGAGGTCAAGGTCTCGGTCCGTACCGACACCTACGTCGACGCGGCGGCTTTATGCGCCAAATTCGGCGGCGGCGGCCACGTCCGCGCGGCGGGCTGTACGCTGAAAAACACCACCCTTGAAGAAGCCTTCACGCTCATCAGAGAAGAGGCGGAAAAGAGCTTATCATGCTGACATCCGGTCTGATCCCCGTCAACAAGCCTGCGGGCATGTCGTCCCACGACGTGGTCAACCGTCTGCGCCGTATCCTCGGCACACGCAAGGTTGGACACTGCGGAACGCTGGACGAAATGGCCACCGGCGTGCTCCCGGTCTGCTTCGGCAGGGCGACCCGTGCCTGCGACTTCGCCCAGTCCGCCGACAAAACCTACCGTGCCGCGCTAAAGCTCGGCCTCACCACCACCACCGAGGATGTCTGGGGCGAGGTGCTCACCACGACCCCCTCTCACGTCACCGAAGAGCAGTTCCGTGCCGTCCTCCCGCAGTTCATCGGGACGCTTTCCCAGGTGCCGCCCATGTATTCCGCTCTCAAAAAGGACGGCCAGCGACTTTATGACCTCGCGCGGCAGGGCATCGAGGTGGAGCGCGAAGCGCGCGAGATCGAGGTCTATTCGATCACACTTCACAATTTTGATGAGACTGCCCAGACGGCCGACCTCTCCTTTGACGTCTCCAAGGGCACCTATATCCGCACCCTCTGCCACGACATCGGGAAAGCCCTCGGCGTCGGCGGTGTGATGGCTTCGCTTGCGCGCACGCGAAACGGCCGCTACGCCATTGAAAACTGCTTCACCATTGAAGAACTGCAAACGCACGCCGCGGAAGGAACGCTCGATGAGTGCATCCTCCCGGTGGAAAGCGTGTTCTCGTATCTCCCCCGCTATGATCTCACAGATAAAGAGGAAGCAGATATGCGCTTCGGGCGCGTCTTTTCCTCCTCCCTTCCCGCCGGAAGAGTTGCGGCCTTTGCGCCAAACGGCGAATTCATCGGCCTCTGCGAGGTCAAAGACGGCATATTCCGGCTCGTGAAGGGCTTTTATGAAACCGAAAGTCAGGTGATGGGTAAATGAAACGGGTACTTACCATCGGCCTATTTGACGGCGTTCACCTCGGGCATCAGGCACTTTTAACGGCGGCACGTGAAAAGGCGTCCGCGCTCGGCTTACACGCCGCCGCATTGACCTTTTCCGGGCTCGACCGCTACAAGGACGTCTATCTCCTCACCTCCCCGGAGGACCGTGACCGGCTCATCACGTCGCTCACCGGCGTCCCGGAGGTCATCACGCTCCCCTTCGACCGTGATCTGCGGCGCATGACCGCCGAGAATTTCTTTTTCGACATTCTGATCGGCAAAATGGACGCCGAGCACATCGTCATCGGCGAAAACTTCACCTTCGGTTCCGACCGCGCAGGCGCGGAAAAGCTCACGGAACTCTGCGACGCCTCCCACGTCGGCCTCAGCGTTTTATCGCTTCGCACACTGGATGGCGCGCCGGTCTCCTCCTCCCGCATCCGGGACGCCCTGATCCGCGGGGAACTGGATAAAGCCGAGGCGCTTCTCGGTCATCCGCATCTCCTCTCGGGCAAGGTCATCCACGGCCGTCAGGTCGGCCGCGAGATCGGCTGTCCCACCATCAACCTCGCCTATCCGCCCGTTCTGGCCCCCATGCCCCACGGCGTGTACGTCACCACCGTCACATTATCCGACGGGCGGGTCTTCCCCGGCATTTCCGACCTCGGCGTACACCCCACCTTCGGCGAAAGCGAAGAGGTGTGGCTTGAGACCCACATCCCCGGACATACCGTGAACCTCTACGACGAGACGGTCACGGTCAATTTCCGCGCTTTCCTGCGCCCGGAAAAGACCTTCCCCTCCCCGGAAGCGCTCCGTGCCCAGATCGGCGAGGACATGAAAGCGGCCGACGCTTACTTCCGGGCGCACCCCGGCCTCTTGTTATTCGAGGAGGGCGATCATGCGGAATAAGCGCCGAATACGCCTCTTTTCGCTCCTTTTTGCCCTTATCTTACTTCTCTCCTCCTGCTCCGAGTCCTTTTCCGTCTTTCCGGATTTAGAAACGACAAAAGAGGCGGAAAGCGGCGGTGTCCTCTCCGACGGGAGTGAGTCGCCTTCTGTGCTCTCCGCCGGGTTCTGCCCCTCCAAAGGCAAAGTCACCCTCCCGGTGATCCCCATCGGCTTTTCGGACGCACCCTTCACGGCGGATATGCTGGTCGCCTTGAAGGTGGCGCTCAACTCGGAAGCCCCCGGTTCCAAAACCTCGGGCGGTGCGGCTGGAAGCGTCTCTTCCTTCTATAAGGAATCCTCCTACGGCGCGCTCGACCTCTCCTTTGACGTCCTTCCGACCGTCACCATGACCCTGCCGAGTTTTGTTCACCAGTTCCTCTTCCGCCATGGAGACAGCGCGCGCACCGACGCCGTCCTCTCCCGCGCCATGAAAAAACTGGATGGCGAGGTGGATTTCTCCCGGTACGATTCTGACGGCAACGGCGCGCTCGACGGCGTCATGCTCATTTACTCCGTCCCGGAGGAAAGTGAGGCCGAAAAGACCCTCTGGTGGTCGTGGTTTGACTACACCTGGCGCACCGAATCCTACGACTGCATCCGCCCGATGGGCTACGTCTGGTCCTCTTCCTCCTGCCTTTATAGCTTCTCGGATTTCTCCATGACTGAGGAGATCGACCCCTACATCCTCATCCACGAGACCGGCCATCTCTTCGGCCTCGAGGATTATTATGACACCGACCCGGAAAACGGTACAACGGGTGGCCTCGCGTATTTTGACATGATGGACGCCGACTTCGGCGACCACAACCCCTTCTCCAAATACCAGCTCGGCTGGGTGGAACCGACCGTCGTCACCGAAGCGGGCGAATACGACATCCGTGATTTCTCCGCCTCCGGCGACTGCCTCCTCATCCCGTTCGGGGATTTTGAGGGCTTCGGCTCGGAATACGTCCTCATCGACCTCTTCACCCCCTCCGGCCTCGGCGTGCTCGCACCCTACTGGTTCGGCATCACAACGCCCATCATCCGGGTCTGGCACGTGGACGCCGACGTCATAGAGGGTATGCGCCTGGATCAATATGAGAATTTAGCGGGCTTCTTTGTGTCCGACAATTCCTCCTCCGGGCACAAGCTCCTATCCTACGTGGAGGCCGACGGGAACGGATCGCTGGATCAGGACGACGCTTACGCCGAAGCTTCCGATTTTTTCTCCATCGGGAGCGTCATCGAAGGCATTACCTCCTATTCCGGCTCGCCTCTCCCCTTCACCATTGAGGTCTCGTCCATAAAAAACGGCAGCGCGCATCTTGTTCTGACACGCGCCGCCGAGTGATCAACTGTATTTCCTTATTCAAAATCTATTTTGCTTCCCGTCGGCGCGAAGGCCATATAGGTCTTGCCGACGCCAATCTCAAGCGGCGTGCCGTCTTTTTCCGAGAAGGTAAAAGGCGATGCGTCGCTTTTCTTTTCCCAGTCGATCGGGATATACTTCCCGCCGCAGACAAAATAGCCTTCTCCGCTTCCCGGCACCTTGGTGACCACGTGGGTGGAGCCGTCGCCCTTGTCCTTCGTGTCGATCAGGAGGATGACGAGATTGCGGAAGGAGAGATCTTCCTCGGTAGCCGCGTCCATCAGGCGTTTTTCGCCGTTGAGGCCGGAATAGGTGCCCTTTTCCGCGTCATAGCTCAGGGTCGTGGTCTTGCTCCCGACGCCGAACTTGATCTTCACCTTTTCGGACTTTTCGCCGCTCTCCGGCGTGCCGTCATTCGTGAATTTCAGGAAGGATTCGTAGCCCTCCTCATGCTCGGTGCGCGTCACGAGGTTTTGTAGCTTACTTTCCAGCGTGTCGGGCTTGAGCATCAGGCTGTGCTCATAAGCCATGGTCTTGCGGCGCACCTCGTCGCGGTAGGTGCAGGAAGCGCCCTTGCTGAGAAGATTGATGTAGGTAAGGCCCAGCTCCGAAACGCGGTCATAGGCTACCTTAGGCCCGCCCGCGCTGATGAGGATGGCATCCATGCCCGAGACCGCGTCGGCGATGTTGACGCGCACACTTCTGGTGCCGCCGATGGCGGGTTCGGTGCCGTCAAGTCCCTGATAAAGCGCGCAGAAGCGCGTGATGGTGATGGTGACCATCCACTCGATCAACACGTCCGCCGCGGCGAGGCCCTCCTGCGGGCTTGCTTTAGCTGTGTTGCCGATGATGACGGCGTAGGGACGGCGTCTGGAAAGCGCTTCATCGCATTCCTCGCCGGTGAGCGGATTGGTGAATTCCGGCGTTGTCTCCTCCGGCTCCGGCGGCAGGATGGGCTCCTGTTCGCTCTCGGGTTCACTCTCAGGCTCACTTTCCGTTTCCGGCGGCAGGATTGATTCCGTTTCTTCGGGGAGAAATTCCACTGCGCTCTCCGGTGTTTCTGCCGGTCTTTCCGCGCAGGAGGCAAGCACGGAAAAGAGCATCGCTCCGCATAAAATAGCCGCTGTGAGACGTATTTGCTTCATGACCATCATCCTTTCCCTTGATTTTCTTCATCATATCACAGTTTCCTGCACTTTTCAAGCCTCATAAAATGGAAATAGCGCCCCGCCTTCCCGAAAGAAGGCGGGGCGCGGCGCATTGGGGGACGATCAGGCAGTCTTTTTCGCGGTGATCGCCTTGATAACAAAGAGGGTCGCAAGGGTGAGAATAATACCAAGCGGCAGGAGGATGTACCACGCGTGGACAAAACCCGCCACGATGTAGTTCACAAACGAGATAGCCGCAACGGTGACGGCGTAGGGGATCTGGGTGGAGACGTGCTGAACGTGGTCACACCCCGCACCGGCGGAGGCCATGATGGTGGTATCCGAGATCGGCGAGCAGTGGTCGCCGCAGACAGCGCCCGCGAGGCAGGCGGAGATGCCGATGATGAGAAGCTGGGGATCGTTTTCGAAGATCGGGAGCACGATGGGGATCAGGATGCCGAAGGTGCCCCACGAAGTGCCGGTGGCAAAAGCCATGAAGCAGGCCACCACAAAGATGACCGCCGGGAGCATGGCGAAGAGGCCCTTGGCCGCGCCTTCCATAAGTCCCTTGACGAACATATCCGCGCCGAGAAGACCGGTCATGCTCTTGAGGGTGACGGCAAATGTGAGGATGAGAAGCGCCGGAACCATGGCGTTGAAGCCCTTGATGATGCAGTCCATCGCGCCCTTGAAGTCGATGACGCGGCGCGCCATGAGGTAGATAATGGCAAAGAGCAGCGCGACCAGCGACCCCCACGGCAGGGCGACGAAGGCATCGGTATTGCCGAAGGAGAGGATCAGGTTGTGGAAGCCTTCGCTTTCCGCATCCCAGAATCCGCCGACATAGACCATGCCGAGCACGCACATGATGATGAGAACGATGATCGGAATGAGCATATCCCAAAGGGTGGCCTTGGTCTCCTTGGCGGCGACCATGGTGCCTTCCTTGACGCCAAGGTCATTTTCCTTGAGCGCCTTGATCTCGGCAGCCGCCATCGGACCGTAATCAAAGCCCATGATAACCAGTGCGATGACAAATACGATGGTGAAGAGCGAATAGAAGTTATAAGGGATGGCTTTGATGAAGAGCTGGATACCATCGACATTGAGGTCGGCGGCAACGCCGGTGACAGCCGCGGCCCAGGAGGAGATCGGCGCGATCATGCAGACCGGGGCGGCGGTGGCGTCGATGATGTAAGCAAGCTTGGAGCGGGAAAGCTTATGCTGGTCGGTGACCGGGCTCATGACCGAGCCGACGGTCAGGCAGTTGAAATAGTCGTCCACGAAGA
>JAKSPX010000380.1 GCA_024404415.1 Clostridia bacterium
ACGTAACCGGCCTTTTTCAGGCTCATGGAAATCAGGGCGGAAATGGGTCTTTCGTCCTCTACGATCAGTATTTTCGCCATGGTCACTTACCCAGATATATAAGAAGCGGCCGCGGGTCGTTCGCCGTGATGAGCGACGCGCCGTTTTCGGCGCAGTATTCCACGTCCTCTGAGGTGTCCGCGCAGTATGCGTGGATCGGGAGCTTTTTCGCCTGATAGAAGGGCAGTAATTCCGAGCGCATCAGGCGCATATTGAGGCCGATCTCGTCATAATAATCGTAATTTTCAAATTCGCCCATCTGGAAATCGGGGTAACCCATGGTGCGCGCGCCGTATTTTTCCTTGAGGTAACGGATGATGCGGCCGTTGAAGGCGTAAAACCAGCAGTCCTCAAATTTGCCGTATTCCCTGAGGAGCGCCACCGCGATGTCGACCGTCTCCTCGGTGTATTCCTTGATCTCCACGCCGAGAAGCGTTTCGGGGCGTTTGCTCTTCACCAGCATCAATAGCTCCTCCAGCGTCGGCACCTCGACCTGCCCTTTGAACTTGTCGCCGAACTGCGTTTCAAAGCACGGGTCGAGCTTTTTGATCTCCTGTAAGGTCATGTCGCGGAGGTGACGCTCCACGCCGCAGGTGCGCTTCACGTTGCAGTCGTGCATCAGGACAGGCACCTTGTCCTTTGAGAGCCAGATGTCGAATTCAAAGGCGTCGACCCCCAAGTCCATGGCCTTTTCATACGAGAGAAGCGTGTTTTCCGGGTAGAGGGCCGCAAAGCCGCGATGCCCCTCCGCATAGATCTTCTTTTCCATTTTTCTTCCTTCCTTTCAAGCAGGTTATTTCAACTTTTGAAGCGAAATGCTGTGTAATGCCGCGTGCCTCTCCACGCCGTCCCCCGACGAGGTGGAAGAGACATAGACGACGCCATTCTGCATGGCGACCGAGGGATAATGCCAGTAGGGACCGCCGTCGAGACTATCGTCGTACCCTTCCGCGACGACGTAAGCGCGGTCAAAGGGCTCGTCCGGCCCGTTTCGGAGCGCCATCACAAGGCGCGAGCGGTCGTGCTTTTCGGTGCGCTCGTTATAAATGAGGTACTGCCGCCCGTCCCCAAGGCTCCCCGCGCACATCTTGGCCGGGTGGATGGGAAGGGACGGCTGATAGGGTTTTGACCAGGTAAGGCCGCCGTCCTCGCTTTCGAAGACGTAAATATCCCCGCCGTCGTTTCGCGTGAAGGCGGTGACGCGCGCGCCGGAGACCGCAAGCGTCGTCTCGGGGCAATGGAGTTTTTCCTCCATCGGGAGCCTTCTGATCTCCCACTCCGCAGGTGACGAGGGCGTGGAAAGCGCGATAACGGGGTACTGCGGGAGGATATTCGGCACCTCCGCGGTGCGCCCGCCGAGGAGCCATCTTCCATCAGACTTCACCGGGAGGGTGTTGAAGATGACCGGATCCGGCTTCTCTCCCCTTTTCACCCACGCCCCCTCTTCATAGCGGAAGAGGTCGTAGCCGATTGGATGGTCGGGGGCGGTCATGCGCGTGACGTAGGCCCAGATCTCCCCGTCTTTTTCGGAAAAGGTGACCGGCACCATGAGGTACCCTTCTTTATTTTCCGCCACCGTTTCAGGTTCCGACCAGCTCTTTCCGCCGTCAGAAGACCAGCGGCCGCGGATGACGGTCCTCCCGATCATCTCGTTTTCGGCGCAGGCATACCACGCCTCAAAGAGTCTCCCGCCAAGGGAGGCGACCATGGTGTCGTGCAGAAACGGCAGTTCCGGCGTGCTCCGCTGGACGATCTGATGCGACCACGGGAGCGTGAGCGCCTTTTCATAGGTCATGGCGATCTTTTTCACGATGCAGTCCTCACTTTTTCATCATGCCCCGGAGCCAGTAGACGACCCACCCGAGGAGGATCGCCCCGACGAAGGCAAAGGCCGAGAAGATCATCAGGA
>JAKSPX010000381.1 GCA_024404415.1 Clostridia bacterium
TGGACCTGCAGGTTTCCGGCGAGCGCCAGCCCGGTGATGCCGCGCATAGTGAGGGCCAGAAAGGCAATGTCGATGGGGTGCGTCCCGGCGAAGTCCAGCATGGCGCTCCAACGGAGAAAATCGTGGATCTCACCCTCCGGCAGGGCCTCGCGCACCGCACTCACGGTGGCCTTGAGGGCCAGCGGCTCGTCGTCTACGATGACAATGGTCATTTCTTTTCGCCTTCCTCTCCGCAAGCTTCCGGCGGGAACAGGATCTTAATCGTCGTTCCCTTGCCCGGCGCGCTCTCGATCTGCATGTGGGCGTGACTCAGCTCTTTTAACCGCTCACGGCTGCTTCGGATGCCGATGCCGCGGCGGGTCTCGTCGCTTTCCAGCCCGGCGGGGTCAAAACCCACGCCGTCGTCGCTGACGGATAAAACGATGTGCTCCGCGTCTTTCCTGACCGAGAGGCGCACCGTGCCGCCGTCCTCCTTCATGCCCACGCCGTGCTTCACCGCGTTTTCCGCGAGCGGCTGGATGGAGAGGACCGGCACCCTGAAGTCGGTGGTTTCAATGTCGTATTCCACCGATAATAATTCCCCGAAACGGGTGCATTCCACCTGCAGGTAGTTTTCAATGTGCTTCAATTCCGCGCGGAAGGGGACCGTGTCGACCTGATCGAGCGCCGCGAGCCTGCCGCGGAGGTAGTCGGCAAAGGCGATCGTGGTGGATTTCGCCCGCGGCGGATCGTCGTCACAGAGCTGGGCGATGGAGGTCAGGGTGTTGAAAATGAAGTGCGGCTTGATCTGACTCAGCATCATGCGGGTCTTGCTCTCCTGCAGCTCCCGCTTCTGCGCCACGTAACTTTGAATGAGCTGGTTCTGCATGACCACGAACATATTCATCAGGACAATGATGAAGGAAATGTTGGCGAGATCCAGCCGGACAAAGAAGATCTGCATGAAAAGCGCCGCGACCGGGAGGATGATGTAGAAAAGAAAGCTGACGAATACGTATTTTTCCACGTTCCGTCTCCCGAGGAGGATCACCGCCAGATTGACAAAGAAGATCAGGATCCCGGGCAGTTGGGAGAGGATATAGAAGCTCCCGCGGCAGAGCTCGCCGCCCTCGCCGATGGTGTAATAGAAGGGGAAGGCCAGGTTGGCCGCGAGAAAGCCGATGCTGACGCCGACCAGCGCCATGGTGAAAAGGCGCAGCGGGCGGCCATTTTCAGGGAGGAACACTTTGGCTGTGTAGTCGGTGAAGAGCCCGAGAAGCAGATAATGGAAGAGGTAGCGTTGAAAATAGAAGGCCGGGAGGAGGGCGGAGGCCTGCCTGGTGCCGATACTCATGAGGATCTCCGTCATGGCGCTGACAAAGAGCAGAAGCGCCTCGCAGAAGACCAGGAGGGTGAAGTTGGTCCGTGATTTACGAAGGTAGACCCCGACGAGGAAGTTGCGGCAGAGGATAACGGTCAGACAGATCAGGATCCCGAAGAGCTCCAGTGCGATGTTGATCGTGGATATTTCAAATTTCATAGAATACTTCCTGAAGTTTTTTGCTGATTATACGCCTGTTTTGCGGGCTTGTCAATCACTTGTTCCGCAGTAAAGCCGCCACAGCCGGTCGAAAAAGCACGTCATTGCGAGGAGATATGCAAAGCGTAACGACGCGGCAATCCGTGATTCGCTGTGCCTTATAGGCATAGTGCCGCCTGCGTTTTTCGGCAAAAAAGACAGACTCCTGCACCGACGTTGCTGACGCCGACGCAGGAGTGACGGGGCTTCGGGAGTTTTTACAGCCACAATTTGCATGTATAAGGCGGTGCGAATGGGGCGAGATCTTCATGGTTACGCGATCCGGCAGGAATTTTGTGCGGCATGTCGGAGTATGAATGTTACGCAAAGTAATAGAAGAAAAACATAATGTACATATAATAAGCAAATTCTATTCAAAATG
>JAKSPX010000382.1 GCA_024404415.1 Clostridia bacterium
CGCGCGGGGCAGCTCGCTGGGCGGCACGCCGTCTACACGGCGCTCGCCGCCGTCGAGCTCATAGACCCGCATGAGCAGGTTGCCGAGCGTGGTCTGGCCCGCGCCGGGGGGGCCGGCGATGGCGATCTTGCCGGTGTCGTAGCGGTAGGAGCGCGGAATGAGGTGGCAGAGGGGGGTCGTGCCGCCGCCGGACGGGCCGACGAGGGCGATCTTCTTGCCCTTCTGGAGGTTGAAGGAGATGTCGTGAACGACCTCCTTGGACTCGTCGTAGGAGAAGCTGACGTGGTCGAAGATGATGTTGCCTTCCACGTTTTCAAGCGGTTTGGCGTCGGGCTTTTCCTCTTCGGGCTTTTCGTCCATGATCTCGAGGAAGCGGGCAAAGCCGGTCGCGCCGTTCTGATACTGCTCGACAAAGCCGATCAGCGTCATGACCGGGTTGATGAACATGTTGATGGAGACGACGAAGGTGGAGTAGTCACCGAAGGTGATGCGGCCGTTATAAAGGAAGATGCCGCCCGCGATGAGCACGATGACGTTGAAGATATCGGTGATGAAGGAGGTGGAGCAGTGGAACTGGGCCATGACCTTGTAGGATTTGCGGCGGGCTTCCACAAACTGGGAGTTGCCGTCCTCGAATTTGCGGGCTTCTTCGGCCGTGTTGGTGAAGGCCTTGGTCACGCGGATGCCGGAAATGGAGGATTCAATGGCGCCGTTGATGACGGCGAGGCTCTTACGGGTCTCCATGAAGGCGGCGTGCATGCGGGTGCTCATGGTGCGGGCCACCACGGCGAGGATCGGCACGCAGGCGAAGATGACCAGCGTCAGGACCCAGTCGATGGTGCAGAGGTAGATGAAAGCGCCGACGATGGTGATGGAGCAGATGAAGAGGTTTTCCGGGCCGTGGTGCGCGAGCTCGGAGATATCCATGAGGTCGTTGGTCATGCGGGACATGATCTTACCGGTCTCGTGGTTGTCGTAATACGTATAGGGCAGGGTCTCGAGCTTCTGGAACATATCGCTTCTCATCTGCGCCTGCATCCGGACGCCGATGATGTGGCCGTAATACTGGATGAAGAACTGCAGAAGCATGCGGATGATGTAAACGCCGAGGAGCGCGAGGCCGATGATGACGATCATGCGGTACTTGCGGTTGGGGATGAGGTCGTTGAGCATGGTGCGGGTGAGGATGGGGTAGAGCATGCCGATCAGCGCGACGGTCAGCGAAGCCAGCATGTCCGCGGCAAAGAGCTTGCGGTGAGGCTTGTAATAGGCGATAAATCGTTTCAGCAAAGCAGGAGACCTCCAAGATAATATTTTTCAGTATGGCCCATTTTACAACTTTTCCGGCGATAAGTCAAGGCAAAGCCCGCGGCAAAAAGTCTGTTTGCAATTCTCCGGCGCGTGTGCTATACTGAAACAAATCAGGAAGGGGGCGGTGAAAACGGAGCTTTTGCGCGTGGCGCTTATGTACGGCGACCCGTCGGGCGACGGAAATATGAGGCTCGCAAGGTTCTTAGCTTTGCGGAACGCGGAATTTTCGCCCGTCATCCTCGGAAACGAGAAGATCCACACGTCAGCGCTCTCGAAAACCTGCCCCGACCTCATTGATCGTTTTCCGGTCTATGACGTCCCGGTGGGGAAGATCCTGCTCGGCGAGGCAAACGAGGAAAGCGGGCGCGCCTTTCTCGAAACAGCCGAAAAGCTCCCGCTCCTGATCCGCAAAGGGGTGATCGACGCGGCGCTGGTTTTGTCACCCGACGAAAAAGCGCTTTTGAAAGCCGATAGGCGCATCACCTCGGATCTTGCGCTCTGGGAACACGTCTTCCCGGCGAAAAAGATCACGCGCGATACCTTCCTCGCGGACGGAAAAGCGGTCTATTTTTACAGAGGTGTGCCTATACCGCTTGTGATG
>JAKSPX010000383.1 GCA_024404415.1 Clostridia bacterium
CACCGCGCGGGCAATGGCCATGCCGTCGAAGGTACTGGTGCCGCGCCCGATCTCGTCTAAAATGATGAGGCTCTTGGAAGTGGCGTTTTCGAGGATCTCGGCCACCTCGCTCATCTCCACCATGAAGGTGGAGCGGCCGGAGGAGAGGTCATCGGACGCGCCGACGCGGGTGAAGAGCTTGTCGACGATGCCGATGTGCGCCGACTTTGCCGGAACGAAGCTCCCGGTCTGCGCCATCAGGGCAATGAGCGCCACCTGACGCATATAGGTCGATTTGCCCGCCATATTCGGGCCGGTGATGATGGCGACGCGGTTTTCCTTGCAGTCAAGCGTCACGTCGTTCGGGACGAAGAGCTCGCCGCCGTGCATCTGTTCCACCACCGGGTGGCGGCCCTCGACGATCTCCAGCTTGTCCGAGAGGTCGATCTCGGGGCGGACGTAGCGGTAATTCACGGCGTTGGAAGCCAGAGCCAGAAGCACGTCCAGTGTGGAGACCGCGTCGGCCGTGGCCTGGATGCGCTCGGAGGTCTCGGCTACCTGACGCCGGATGGAATCAAAGATGGAAAATTCCAGCGTTTTGACCTTGTCGTCGGCTGAGAGGATGTCGCTTTCGATCTTTTTTAATTCCTCGGTGATGTAGCGCTCGGAATTGACCAAGGTCTGCTTGCGGATATAGTCGTCGGGGACGAGATTGCGGTTGGAATTGGTGATATCGATATAATAACCGAAAACACGGTTATAGCTGACCTTGAGGTTCTTGATGCCGGTGCGCTCTCTTTCACGAGCCTCGACCCCGGCGATGGTCTCCTTGCCGTGGCCGGAGATGTATCTCAGACGGTCGACCTCGGCGTCGTAGCCGTCCTTGATGAGGCCGCCGTCGCGGAGAAGATAGGGCGGCTCCTCGGTGATGGCGCTGTCGATGAGGGTATAGACGTCGCCTAATGTGTCGATACCCGCCTCGACCTCTTTCAGAAGCGCGCATCGGACGTCCTTCAGCTGACCTTTCAGGGTCGGGAGGGTGGCAAGTGCGGCGGCAAGGGCGCGGAGGTCGCGGCAGTTGGCTGTGCCGTAAACGATGCGGGTCGAAAGTCTTTCGAGGTCGGTCATGGCGGTCAGCACGCGCCGGAGCTCCTCGCGGATGATCATGTTTTCGGCAAGCTCGCCCACGGCGTTCTGACGTTTCAGGATGGCGGCGGGATTCATCAGCGGCTTTTCCACCCAGCGGCGGAGCTTTCTGGAGCCCATGCCGGTCACGGTGGAATCCATGATGCCGAGCCTTCAGTTCCGGATTCTTATCCGCCGGATACAGCATCTTCACCTGACTGCAGGTGCGAATGCCCTTCTCCTCCAGTGCCTGCTTCTGGGAGGGATAGTCCCAGGAGCCGGACTCTTCATACATATTCAGATAGGAAAGCAGGCCGCCTGCGGCGGTATAAAGGCTCTCACGGAAGGCGGTGGGGCAGTCGGAACGGTCGCCGAAGCGCTCCTCGAATTCCTTTTTGGCCGCCTCAGGCTCGAAATAGTCGTTCTCAATGGAAAGGCGCACACGCAGGCGATTGGCAATGAAATCCATCAGATCCTTGTGATCTGCCGCCTCGCTGTTCAGAATGACCTCGGAGGGGGAATAGCGGGCAAGCTCGCTTGTGAGGCGCGCGTCCGGGTCAGGGACGCCGGTGCCGGTGGCGGAGGCCTCACCAGTGCTGATGTCGCTGAAGACGATGGCGGCGCTGCGACCGTTGACGATGGACCAGATTGCGCAGAAGGTCGGCGTGCACAACACGACCGTTTCGCGGACCGTGCGGGACAAGTACATGTCCACGCCGTTCGGCGTCGTCGAAATGCGCAAGTTCTTCACCGCGGGACTTTCCATGGAGGGGGGCGAGGCCCTTTCACACGAG
>JAKSPX010000384.1 GCA_024404415.1 Clostridia bacterium
CGTCGATCATGTCGACGTTTCCGATCACCGGGAGAGAGACGAAATCAGGCGAGACGCGGTTGGCAGGATAGGTGTTGAGCAGTGTCGCCCAGCCGGAGAGGAAGGCGCGCGCCGCGAGAGCCGGGTTCATGAAGTTCTTGCCGAGGCCGCCGAAGAGCTGTTTGACGACCACGATGGCGAAGAAGTCGCCGATCACGACCAGCCAGTAGGGCACCGAGGCGGGCAGGACGAAGACCAGAAGCACGCCGGTGACGACTGCGGAGAGATCCTTGATGGCGATGGGCCGCTTCATGAGGTACTGATAGAGAAATTCAAAGATGATGCAGGAAGCCGCGGAGACCAGGGTCAGGGTCAGGGTGCGGAGTCCGAAGAAGTAGACCGCGGCCGCCATGGCGGGCAGGAGGGCGATCAGCACGTCCAGCATGACCGAGCGGGTGTCGTCGTGCGTCAGGATGTGCGGCGAGGTGCCCACCAGAAGCAGACGTTTGTCGTTATTTTCCACTGTCAGCGCCTCCTTTCTTCTTTTTTTCTTTTACGGGAGGTGCGGGGGGCGTCTTGGGGAGCTTGCCCTTGGAAATGCGGAAGGTCTCGACGAGCGGGATATGCGCAGGGCAGGTGTAGGCGCAGGAGCCGCACTCCATGCAGTCGCGCAGATGGTAGCGCTCGAGCCCTTCGATGTCGTGGGCGTTGGCGTAGAGGTTTAAGTAGATCGGCTCGAGGTGCATCGGGCAGACGGAAACGCATTTGCCGCAGCGGATGCAGGTCGGGTTGATGCGCGGACGATCCTGCACCTCGCCGAGGGCGATGATGCCGTTGGTGGCCTTCACCACGACCGCGTCGAGCGAATATTCGGGGGAGCCCATCATGGGGCCGCCGCAGATGATGGCCTTCGGGTCGACCGAGAAGCCGCCTGCCGCCGCGATGACGTCCTTGAGCGGGGTGCCGAGGCGGACCTCGAGGTTCTTCGGCAGGGCGATGGCGTCGCCGGTGACGGTGACGATGCGCTTGATGAGCGGCGTGCCGGAGAGAATGGCTTCACCGATGGACATGACGGTCTGCGTGTTGAAGATGGCGCATCCGACGTCGCCGGGGAGGCCGCGGGAGGGGATCTCGCGCCCGGTGATGACCTTGACGAGCTGCTTTTCGTAGCCCTGCGGGTACTTGTTCTTCAGAACGACCGTCTCGATGCCCTTGATCTTGTGTTCCTTCAGGAAGCGGAGGATGTTCACCTCACAGTCGGATTTGTTGGCTTCAAAGGCGAGGTAGGCGTGATCCTGCTTGAGGATGTGCATGACCACCAGCATGCCGAAGATCAGCTTGTCGTAGCGCTCCAAAAGGACGCGATGGTCGCAGGTGAGGTAGGGCTCACACTCGGCGGCGTTGACGATGAGGGTATCGAGCTTGCCGAGCACCGACTGCAGCTTGAAGTGCGTCGGGAAAGCCGCGCCGCCCATGCCGACCATGCCCTTGGAACGCACGAAGGCGATGAGATCTTCGGTGGACATGCTTCTCCATTCGGGCACCGGCACCATGGAAGGGTCGGGGGTGTCCTGATGGTCGTTTTCAATGACGATCATCGGCTTCTTGCCGCCGGCAACCGATTCATGGTTTTCCATGCGCAAAACCTTGCCGGAGACAGGCGAGTGGATGGGTACCGGGATGGGTTCCGGGGAATCGGCGATGATCTGTCCCATCAGAACGCGGTCACCGGGCTTGACCACGGGCACGCACGGCTTGTTCCAGTGCATGGATAAGGGGAGGTAGAGGATATCCGGGACGGGCATGACCTCGATGCGCTTGGCGTTGGTCAGTTCCTTGTGTCCGTCCGGGTGGATTCCTCCTCGGAAAGTGGGAACTTTCAAAGTGACGATCACCTCTTAAAAAGTTTTTCGT
>JAKSPX010000385.1 GCA_024404415.1 Clostridia bacterium
GCTGGACTTCCCTCCGGGTCGGGGAGCTCAAGGCTCTCGACGGTGCGGATGCCGAAGGTCTGCTTTTTCTCCTCCCCCGCCGCCTTGACGGTGAGGGTATATAAAGGCTGATCGCCATATCCCGCGGGGTACCAGAGATGCGGTGAGGGAATAAAGACCTTTTCTCTTAAGGTCACGCTCTCCGCGCCCTTTTCCTCAGAAAGCAGGCGGCGCTTTTTCGACCAGATCACTTTTCCTTCCGGGCCGGAGATCGCAAATTCCGCAAAGCCCTCTCCCGTCAGCCCTTCAAAATCGGCCTTGATACCGACCTCCGCCGCGTAAGCGTTCAGAGAATCGGTCGTGATGTAGAGATGGGCCAGACGGTCGGGCTTTTTCGCTTCGAGGCGCACGTCCTTCCAGATGCCCATGGTGACGAACCGCGCCACCCAGTCCCAGCCGTAGGTGCACTGGATGCGGCGGGTATAGAGCCTTTCGGTCGTGAAGGCGCCGGAGCGCTTCGGAAGCCCCTCCACCTCGCGCACGGGCGAGCGGAAGGCCACCTCCAGCGTATTCTCTCCCTTGCGCAAGATCCCCTCGACCGAAAAAGTATGCGAAACGAACATATCGTCGCTTTCGCCGAGCTTTTTCCCGTTCAGAAATACCTCGGCATAGGTATCCAGTCCCTCAAAGGTCAGAAACGGATCCTTTTCCGCCTCATCAGGCACAAAGGTCTTTTTATAGGTGACGTCGGTATCCTCCACCCAGAAGCCTTCCCCGGCGTTTTTCCGCCAGAAAAGGTCGCCCATCAGGCCCGCCCTTTGAAGGTCGGTATGTACCGAGCCCGGCACCTTTCCCGGGATCTCTATTTCACTGCCGTCCGTCTTCCGGATAGTCAGGAGCCACTCGCCATTCAACAGCATATCCATTTTCCTCTCATCGCTTTTGATAGTCTGACGATAACAAAAACCGCCGGAATTGTCAAGTCGGAAATGAAAAAGATGTTGACTTTTTGACAGGATGATGCTATACTGATAGTTGCTGAATTGAGCGAAAAACGCACATGTCCGCTCATCCGGAACAACTGATCGAAACGAGGTGTCACCGTGGGTCCGATCTCGCTGCTCATCAAGCCCGCCGCGGGCAGCTGCAATTTAAGATGCCGTTACTGCTTTTACCGGAGCCTCTCCGAGAATCTGACCGGCGCGGGGCACGTCATGGACGAGGCGACCATGGAAAAGATGCTTGACCGCGTCTTTGCCGAAAACCCCACCGAGGTCACCCTCGCCTCTCAGGGCGGCGAGCCGACGCTTGCGGGCCTTCCGTGGTTTCAGAAGCTGGTCGAGACCTGCAAGGCCAAAAATGAAAAGCACGTCCCCATCCACTACGCCATTCAGACCAACGGCATGCTGATCGACGACGATTGGGCGGCTTTCTTTCAGAAAAACAACTTCCTCGTCGGCTTATCGCTTGACGGCACCCGCGAAAATCACGACTCCGTGCGCCCCAAGCCGGACGGAAAAGGGAGCTACGCCGACGTGATGAAGGCTGCGCGGCTGCTCACGAAATACCGCGTGGAATATAACATCCTCTGCGTGGTGACCAACCGCCTCGCGCGCCACGCCGACGCGGTCTACTCCTTCTTCAAAAAAGAAGGCTTCCGTTATTTGCAGTTTATCCCCTGCCTCGATCCCTTCGGTGAAACGCCCGAGGAATCCTTCGCCCCCTCGCCCAAGCGCCTCGGCGAATTCTACGTGCGCCTTTTGGAAGCGTGGTACCGCGACCTGATGGCGGGCGAATACGTCCGCATCCGCTGGTTTGATAACCTCATCCGCATGGCACAGGGCGGCGACGCGGAGATGTGCAGCCTGCGCGGCTACTGCCCGGGGCAGCTCGTCATTGACGGGGCCCGCA
>JAKSPX010000386.1 GCA_024404415.1 Clostridia bacterium
GCGAGTGGATGGCGGCGGGGCCTGCTGCGATGAGCTGGTCGAGGATGGGCATGATGTCGCCGTCGGTGTGCTTGATGGCGTAGCCGCCCATCTTGTGGATCTCGGAAATGATGTCGGTCAGGTAAGGCGTGATGAGTTCGCGGAACATCTTCGGGCTGACAAACGGCCCCATGTTGTAGCAGTAGTCACAGCAGAGGATGAACGATTCAATGCCCGCGTCAAAAAGGCGCTTGTTTTTCTCAATGGCACCGTCGGCCATTTTGCGCGCCTCGGCTAAGAGCCCCTGCCAGTCATCCATCGTGCGGTAGGCAAAATCGTACATTTTTTCGCCGTCCGGGAGGGCGAAGGTGCCGTCGCCATGGTGGGTCAGAAGGAAATTGTAGTGTGATTTTTCGTTGATGAGCTTCGCGGTCTTTTTGATGTGTTCTTCGCTCAGCCAATGGAGCGGGATGATGGAATGCTCCATCTCGGAGTAGATCTTGATCAAAAACTCGGCGTTATCCTCAAGAAGATAATCGATCTCCTTCTGTGTCTTGCCCTTGAGGTCGTCTTCTTTCAGAATTTCCTTGCCGAAGACCTCCCCCGCGAGCTGGTATTCCAGCTCAAAGGTGGGGATCCGGTCCGGGATCTTGCAGGTCAGGGCAGCTATGGCGCGTTCACGGTCGGTCATCATGTCTGTATCCCCTTTATCATTTTTTGATCAGATCTCAAAGCTGTTTTCGCCCGTATGAAGAGACATTTCCGTCTTTTCAAGGCAGAAGGAGGCCATAATGCCCGCGGGGATCTCGATTCTGAAGGAGACGCCCTCTTCTCTCTTTTCATACGAAACGGCGATTTTTCCCTTTTCGGTGGTGATAAAGCCCGAAGCCTTCTTCATGCCTTCCACAAGCTTCGGCGCGATCAGGACTTTTTCAAAGCCTGCCGCCGCGTTTTGAATGCCGAGAAGGCGAGTGAAAAGATATTTGGTCACGGCGCCGAACATGGGGTGGTTCTGGGAGCGCTTGAAGGTCCAATATTCCGGGAAGGTGGTGCAGCCCGCCTTCATCCAGTGGTAGAAGCCGTATTTGCCCTTCGACGTCAAAAGCTCAAAGGCAAGCCGGTCGTAACCCTTGTCGAACAGCACGCGGGTGACGATATCGGTGCCGAAAATGCCGGTGTCATAAAGCGTTTCGGCTTCGTAATGCTTCACCATGTTCAAAAGCGTCCGCTCGTCCCCGAGCCCGCGGTCAACGGCGAAGGCGTTCGCGCCCTGGATATTTCCGGCAAAGTCGCCGGTCGCGGGATCGAAATAGGCTTTCACGAGGGCATCGACCTTTATTTTTCGCCTTGCGGCGAGCGATTCTTTGAGCTCCGGCTTTCCGAGGATGTCGCAGACCTCCATGGCGCGGTCGAGGCTCTTGATATAGAAATAGTTATTCACAAAGGGTTGAGGGATGGCGATCTCCTCCGGGGTGCACCAGTCGCCGAGGCACCAGAGGCCGGGCTGATCGGTGACGACGAGGTCGTCTTTACTCGCGGAATCGAGATAATCGAAGTATTTTAAGGCATGCGGCAGGTATTCCTCCAAGACCGACTTGTCGACATAGAGCTTATAATAGGTGTAGGGCACTTCGATGATGGCAGAGCCCCAGCCGCCGGGGCCGCCGCCGCAGCGGAAATAGGGCGCGGTGTACTGCACGTGTCCGCTCACGGTGTCCTGCGAATCGCGGATGTCCTCCAGCCACTTGCGGTAGAAGCGCTTGGCATCGAGGAGCATCATGGCGGTCTCGCACATCAGCTCGCCGTCGCCCGTGTAGCCGAGGCGCTCAAGGTGCGGGCAATCGGAGGGGATGCCGGAGTGCATATTGTCAAGCTGGGTCCTGACGCAGGTCTGATAGATCCA
>JAKSPX010000387.1 GCA_024404415.1 Clostridia bacterium
TCGCCGTTGCAGGCAACGTCGGCCAGGCCGACGAGCTCGAAGGCCTCGAAGAAAAAGCCCTCAAGACCGGCGCTTCCAAGCTCTACATCCTCGACCTCACCGACGAATATGTCGATGATTATATCATCCCGACCATGAAGGCCGGCGCCATCTACGAAGAATACCTCCTCGGCACCAGCCACGCCCGCCCCTGCATCGCCAAGGGCCTCGTGGAGATCGCCAAGAAGGAACACGCCGACGCCATCGTCCACGGCTGCACCGGCAAGGGCAACGACCAGGTGCGCTTTGAGCTCGCCATCAAGCATTTCGCCCCCAATATGCCCATCATCGCCCCGTGGCGCGAGTGGACCATCAAGTCCCGCGAGGAAGAGATCGACTACGCCGAAGCGCACAACATCCCCCTCAAGATCAACCGCGAGACCAACTATTCCAAGGATAAGAACCTCTGGCACCTCTCTCACGAGGGCCTCGACCTCGAAGACACCGGCAACGAGCCGCTTTACGAGAAGCCCGGCTTCCTCGAAATGGGCGTTTCGCCGATCCAGGCGCCCGATGAGCCGACCTACATCACCCTTGATTTCGACAAGGGCATTCCGGTCGCCTTAAACGACGAAAAGCTCTCCGCCAAGGAGATCATCCTCAAGCTCAACGAGATCGGCGGCAAGAACGGCATCGGCCTCCTCGACATCGTTGAAAACCGCCTCGTCGGCATGAAGTGCCGCGGCGTTTACGAGACCCCGGGCGGCACCATCCTTTATAAGGCCCACTCGGTCCTCGAATCCATCTGCCTCGACAAGATGACCCTCCACGAAAAGGAAAAGCTCTCCATCACCTTCGCCGAACTGGTTTACAACGGCCAGTGGTTCACGCCGCTGCGCGAAGCGCTCTCCGCCTTCGTCGACAAGACCCAGGAGCGCGTCACCGGCAAGGTCCGCCTCAAGCTTTACACGGGCAACATCATCCGCGCGGGCGTGTGGAGCGACTACTCGCTTTACAGCGAAAAGATCGCCACCTTCGGCGAAAGCGACTACGACCAGAAGGATTCCGCCGGCTTCATCAACCTCTTCGGTCTGCCGATCAAGGTCCAGGCCATGGTGGACGGCAAGGAATAAGCGAAGCGATTCAGCGATTACGCTCCTTTTCCTGTCATTCTGAGCGAAGCGAAGAATCTTTTGCCGAATAGGAGGGATTCTTCGGTCGTAAACCGATGGTTTGCTCCCTCAGAATGACACAAAAATGCACCATGTATACGTAGGGAGCGCCCTCCCGGGCGCTCCGTTTCATCAAAAAAGAACCGCAAACGCCGCTTGAAAAACGGCGAAAAAACAGAAAAAGATACCTCTCAGTCCTCTTTCGAGGGCTGAGAGGTTATCGGGTATTTAGGAGTAAAAATATGGCAAAATTATGGGCAGGCCGCACCGACGGGAATACCTCGGAGCTGGCGGACGAATTCAATTCCTCCTTCGGCTTCGACCGGAAACTGTATAAAGAAGACATCACCGGCAGCATCGCCCACGCCGCGATGCTCGGCAAGACCGGCATCCTCGAAATGAGCGAGGTCGAGGCCATTCAGGCGGGGTTAAAGGGCATCCTTTCCGACATCGAGGAGGGGAAGCTCTCCTTTGACGTGCCCGCCGAGGATATCCACATGTTCATCGAGGATGAACTGACCCGCCGCATCGGCGACGCGGGCAAAAGACTCCACACCGCCCGCAGCCGCAACGATCAGGTGGCGCTGGACTTCCGCATGTGGACGCGCTCGGAGCTTGAGACCCTGCGCTCTCTGGCGCTTGATGTCATCGCCGCCATCGTCGACAAGGCGGGGGGGGAGAAGGCCACCATCCTCCCGGGCTACCCGCATCGCCAGCGCGCC
>JAKSPX010000388.1 GCA_024404415.1 Clostridia bacterium
AATAGGGTCTCTCCGGGACCTCGTAGGTGTCCTCGGTATAAAGCATGAAGGTATTGAGGCCCATGAGCGCCATTTTGCGCATAGCGTATTTGACCGTCGGGACGTTCATCACGGCGTTTCTCGACATATCAAACATGGCGCCGTCGGTCGCGAAAAGCGGTTTTTCTGCCACGTCAAAGGCCTTTTCGCCCTTTTTAAGCTTTTCGCAGGTGATCGAGAGCGCCCGGAAGAAGCGCGCCTTCCCGCCGCCGTAAGTGATCGTCACCTTAGTCTTGCCGCATTTATCGCAGAATGCGGCATGGATCTTTATGACTGTCTCATCGCTCATTTCCGGGACGATCACGGCGTCGGCCTCTTCCTTTGAGGCACAGACGATTCCCAGGTCCTCTTTCAGATTTTCGATGCCGGGAAGCAGTTCTTCGGCGTTGATGAAATGAAGCTTCAACATAATAATTCCTCTCCTTTATGCTCAAAATGCCTCAAAGGCCCTCTTTTTCAAAGCCTGTTTTGACGAAATCCAGCCCCTTCTGAAGCACCGGGACGTTGAGCCCCGTCTCCAACATGGCGGGCGCTTCCAGCGTGACCGAGCCGCGATAGCCGCGCTTTTTGAGTGATGCAAAGAAATACGGCCAGTCGATCTGTCCCTCCGGCGGCTGGGGGATGGGATAGCGCGCCGCCCACTCCTTGTAGCCGCCCTTGTAGTCGTTGATGTGGAGGTGGGTGACGTTTTCCCAGATGGATTCGTCCTCCATGGTGTCCTTCAATTCCGCGTGGAATTCCGAGCAGCGGGTGTCCACCGTGAATTCGAGATCGGGATAGAGCGCAAGCAGGTTTTTCACGTGGTATAGCGGGCTGCGGTTTGCGCAGACGCAGTTTTCACAGAGTAACGTCATGCCTTTTTCCTCCGCCATCTCTTTCAGCATCCCGACGCGGCGGTAGATCATCTCGGTATGCTCGTCACTCGGCGGCATGCCCCAGCAATGGGTGACCAGTCTTTTCGCTCCGACAAGCGACGCGATCTCCAGGTTTTTCAAAAAGAGCTCTTTTGCCTTCTCTTCCCCTTCCGGGAGGCTCATATAGTCGCCGACGGTCTTGTCCGCGTGGATGACCGGGATCGGGATCCCCGCCGCGCGGTAACGGAGAAGGATATCCGGCAGCTTTCCGTAAAGCTCCTCAAAGACCATCAGTTCAAAGCCGTCGGTCTGAAAGGCTTCGGCGGCTTTGAAAAGGAGCTCGGGGTTTCTTCCGTTGATGCGCCCGGTAAACGTGCCGGTAGATAGATAGAGCGGTGAATTCATGACTTTTTGCCCTCTGTTTTTTCTTCAAGCATACCACAGAGCCCCTTAAATTGCAAGCGGCACTTGACAAGAACGTATGCGTGTGTTATCATATGAATAGTTAATCACATGAAAGGAGATTCATATATGCCATCTCAAAAACACGACCACGGACTTCTCGTGCGCGAGGTGCGCCACGACCTGCCGAGCGACGAGCTTTTATGCGATCTTTCCGACCTTTTCAAGATCTTCGGGGACACCACCCGCATCAAAATCCTCTATTCTCTCTTTGAAGCCGACCTCTGCGTCTGCGCCATCACCGAGCTTTTGGGGGCCTCCCAGTCGGCGGTCTCCCACCAGCTCAAGATCCTTAAGGACAATAACCTCGTGTCTTCCCGCCGTGAGGGCAAGCAGATGATCTATTCCCTCGCCGACGACCACGTCCGCGATATCATAGAAAAGGGATTTGAACACCTGACGGAAAAGGAGGGAGAATAATGGAAAAGGAAGCCCGGAACAAGCTCATCCGCATCATCCTCTCGCTCCTTTTGCTCCTCGCGGCATTCCTTCTGCCGCTCA
>JAKSPX010000389.1 GCA_024404415.1 Clostridia bacterium
GGGACTATTATCATTATGCGAAAGAAAACCCCGTCGTGTGGAACATCCCGACCCATATCCTCTGCGGCGAAAGGGATAACCTGACGTCCCTGGAGACCATCAGGCAGTTTGCCGAAAAGACCGGCGCGTCGCTCACGGTCATGCCGGGCGGCGAGCATTGGTTTCACACGGAAGAGCAGATGGACTTTCTTGACAGATGGATTCGAAATATCTGTAAAGAGAATTAAAAATAAGTGGTGCGGCAGATGACCGCAGCACTTTATTTAACGATTATTATAGACCTCAAGAATACACCGTATATTCTCGTCAAGTGGTTGGCTCCCATCCAGACGGAGGATCGGGCAGGAGAGGGAAGCGAGCCATTTTTCGTGGTTTGCAGATGTGCAGCCGCCGAAGCCGTCGTCATACCCTGCGACATCGCGAAGGAACTTCTGATGCGCCTCGTGCATATCGCCGCCAACCAGGATGCGCGGCCCGAAAAGAGCCAGCTCTCGCTCGTGCACGCGCTTCACGCGGAGATCCTTGTCAGCAGTGAGGTAGACGACCAGATCAAAGAAGGGGTCGAAGTGCTCATGGAAGGAATCCATCGAGCCCGCCATGACGAAATGCCCCGCCTTATTGGAAGCCTCCATGAGCCGACTGATCTTTTCTGCGCGCGGGTACATGACTGTGAACGGGATCTCCGTGTCTTTCCGCCAGATATAGTCGTCAATATCCAGAAACTGATAACCAAGCCTCTCCGAAAGTGCTTTCCCGAGCGTCGTTTTGCCCGCACCGGGAGAGCCCATGATCATGATGCCGGAAACCATAGAAACTTTCTCCTCATGTTCAGCGGATGTCGGAATTGGCGGTGATCACATCGCGTGCCCAGTCGACCCATTCCGGAGAGACCTGAATGTCCGCCCACGATTCCGGGCCGCCGCCGTAGTCCTTGGCGATGAGGCCGCCGCCGACTTTGGTGAAGGCGTCGGCCATGCGTTTGGCACCCTCTTCGATGATCCTGCGGTCGCCGGTGGGGAGGATCTTCTGAATGTCCACGGGGCAGTAGAAGCAGGCCTTTTTGCCGTATTTTTCCGCCCAGTATTCCACGCCGGAAAGCTCGGGTTGGTCGAACTGGAAGGCGTCGATGCCCGCTTCGATCATGTCGTCTACGAGCGGCGTGACACAACCGCAGGAGTGGAAGAGCATGTCGATATCGAGCTCGTCGCAGGCGTCGGCGATCCTTTTGTAAGCCGGTTTGAAAAGTGCGCGGAAGGAAGCCGGGGAGATGAAGGACGAGGTCTGCGTCCCCCAGTCGTCGCCGAACATGATGCCGTCCGCACCCGCAGAGGCCGCGGCTCTGACACAGTCGATCATCAAAAGGACGATCTTATCGAGGAAGGCCTCTACCATCTCGGGTTCCAGAACCGTGTCCATCAGAGCGCTGTCGATGCGCCTGACGTCGCGGAGGACCGAGAACACGCCGACCGGCATGCCGCAGAGGATGTATTTGTCCTTTGCATCTTCGGGAATCGTACCCTTCCACGTTTCGTCGAGCGTGGGGAAGCGGTAATCATCAAAGCCTTCCCAGCCGTCCTGCAAAGCGCCCTTAATGCATTCGCCCTTGGTGCGGCCGCCGTAACGGCCGAGAATGTTGCCGAACACATCTACGCGGGTCTCGCCGTCAAAATGACATTTTTCGGAAAGCGCGGGATGATCGCCCCATTCGCTATATTCATCTCCGTAGGCGGAGATGATGCGCGGAGAGGCCATATAGGCGATATCCTTATAGCGGCTGTCGTAAAAATCCCACGCGAGGCGGGTGGGGGATTGGTGGCGGATATTGGCGCGG
>JAKSPX010000039.1 GCA_024404415.1 Clostridia bacterium
TACGCATAGGTGTCGACATCGGGGCGCGTCACGCGCGAAAGCAGCGTTGGGATGATCGGGATGTAGGGCGCCGACTGCGACAGGATGTCCCCCCCCAGCGCCGCCCAGAGGACGCCGGCGACCGGATCGGACGCGGATTCGCCGCAGACCCCGAGCCGCACGCCGCTCCCCTCGCCCGCCGCGATCTTGGCGGTGGCGCCGACAGAGAAGGGGCCGAGCACCGGGGCGCCGCTGCCGAGCATGGCGTTGTTGCCGATGGTCGGGTGTCGCTTACCGGTGTGTTTGCCGGGACCGCCGAGGGTCACGCCCGGATAGATGGTACAGTCGTCGCCGATGACGGCGGTCTCGCCGATCACCACGGCCATGCCGTGGTCGATGAGAAGTCCCTTGCCGATGGTGGCGCCGGGGTGGATCTCAATGCCGGTGAGGAAACGGGAAAGCTGGGAAAGGACACGCGCCGAGAAATAAAGCTTTTTCTCATAAAGCGCGTGCGCGCCGCGGTGGAGCATCACCGCGTGTAGACCCGGGTAGAGAAGCAGGACCTGCGCGTAGGAGACGGCGGCGGGGTCGCGCTCCATGATCTTTCTGATGTCGTAATCAAGGTCGGAGAATGTTTTGCGGCATTTGGCCACCGTGTCTCTGACCGGTTGGGGGAGAGAGAAGTTGGAAATAGTGGACACCTCAATTCATCAGGTGCTTGCGCACCATGTCGAGTGCGGCGTTGGCCGCGTCGGTGCGGATGCGGTCGCGGGTGCGTTTCAGCGTGCCGCCGAAGGTACATTTCCGCACTTCGGTGCCTGATTCGTCGGCGCAGGCGATGTAGACGAGGCCGACCGGCTTTTCCTCGGTGCCGCCGCCCGGCCCCGCGATGCCGGTGATGCCGACGGCAATGTCGGTATGATAGATGCGGCGGGCGTTTTCGGCCATGGCGCGCGCCACAGGCTCGCTCACCGCACCGTTATTTTCGATCAGAGCGGGGTCAATGCCGAGAATGTCGGCTTTGGCTTGATTGGAATAGGTACAGACGCCTCCCATGAAGACGTCCGAAACGCCGGGGAGATCGGTCATCAGCTTGGCGACCAGTCCGCCGGTACAGCTTTCGGCGGTGGAGAAGGTTTTACCTTGCTCTTTGAGGAGCGAGAAGACCAGCGAGGGAAGGCCACCTTCCAGCTCTTCATAAGATTTCCTGCCGTAAATGGCGAGGATCTGTTTGACGATCGGCTCACACATCCGAAGACCGGTTTCTCTGTCCTCGGCTTTGGCGGTGATGCGCACCAGGACGCTTCCGCCTTTGGCGTAAGGCGCAATGGTGGGGTTCTGACTTTCAATCATCAGGTCGTGGAGCCGATCCTCCACAGCGCTTTCGCCCACGTCGTAAACGCGGACGTAACGCGAGGTCAGAACACCGTCGGAATAGCGCATCAGGTAGGGAATGACGTATTTTTCGGTCAGCGGGAAACACTCATCCGGCGGGCCGGGGAGCATCACCACGATGTTGTTCCCTGCCTCAAAGGCACAGGCCGGGGCGGTGCCCCAGAGATTTTTGAAGATGACCGCGCCCTCGGGGAGGTCGGCCTGCTTGATGTTGTTGGGCGTCATCTCGCGGCCGCGCTTTTCAAAGAAGACGCGGATGTGCTCAAGGGACGCTTGGTCGCGCACCAGCTTTTTCCCGAAAACCGAGGCGATGGTCTCTTTGGTGAGGTCATCGAAGGTCGGCCCGAGGCCGCCGGTGGTGATGATGATGTCGGCGCGGCGGGCGGCGATCTCCAGCGCTTCCTTTAGGCGGGCGGGGTTGTCGCCGACGGTGGTCTGGTAATAGGCGTTGATTCCGATCTCGGCGAGGCGGCTTGCGATATACGCGCCGTCGGTGTTGATGATCTCACCGAGAAGAAGCTCGGTGCCGACAGCGATGATTTCGGCAGATCTGGACATTTCGTGTGCTCCCTTTTTTCAATATATGGGAAAGGACGGAAAGGGTGAAGGGTTTCAGATGATCGCGCCGTATTCGCGCACGTTTTGGACGGCTTCGGCGATGTATTGATCCGCACCGAGCGCTTCCTCGGCGGCCAGCACCTCGTCAAGATGCGGGCGCAGACGGGGATGCTTGGGCGTGAAGACGGTACAGCAGTCCTCGTAGGGGAGGATGGAGGTCTCGAAGGTCTCGATCTTACGGGCGATGCGGATGATCTCCACCTTGTCCATGCCGATGAGCGGTCGGAAGACCGGGCGGTCGGAGGCGAGGTCGGTCACGCAGATGGCGCCGAGGGTCTGGCTTGCCACCTGACCGAGGCTTTCGCCGGTGATGAGCGCCTTGCATTCCTGCGCTTCGGCGATGAGGCAGGCGCATTTCATCATCATGCGGCGCATGATGATGGTGAAGAGTTCCTCGGGGCACTTGTCGCGGATGGCGAGCTGGGCCTCGGTGAAGGGAACGACGTAAACGCGGAGCCTGCCGCAGAAGCGCTCCAGCTTGCCCGCGAGCATCAGGACCTTTTCTCTGGCCTGCTCGGAGGTGTAGGGAGGGCTTTCAAAGTGGACGGCGGCCAGTTCCAGACCGCGCTTGGCCATCATGTAGCCCGCAACGGGGCTGTCGATGCCGCCGGAGAGCAGCATCATGGCCTTGCCCGCGCTGCCGACCGGCATGCCGCCCGCGCCGCGAACGCGCTCACCGTGAACGTAGGCGGCGAAATCGCGCACCTCGACTGTGACTAAAAGCTCCGGCTCGTGCACGTTGACGCGCAGATGATGGTATTTTTCGAGAATGTCTCCGCCGAGGGTGGCCATGATCTCGGGGGAATTCATCGGGAAACGCTTGTCGGAGCGCTTGGCGTCGACCTTGAAGGTCTCGACCTCGGAAAGGCGCTCGCCTAAAAAATCAAGGGCGGTGGCGCGGATGGATTCGTAATTTTTCTCGCATTCGGCGGCCAGAGAGAGGGTGACGATGCCGAAAATGTCCTTGCAGGCTTCAAAGGCGCGGTCAATGGCGTCCTCATCGCCTTCGGTCAAACGGATATACAGGGTGGACTGGGCGCTTCTGATCTCAAAAGTACCGAATTTGCGCAATCTCCGGCGAATATTCGCCATGAGCTGGGCTTCAAAGGTGGCGCGGTTGAGGCCCTTCAGGGCGATCTCGCCCACCTTGAGCAGAATGATCTTGTTCATTTAATCTAACCTCACAAGCGTCGGAAGGATCCCGCTCAAAGCAAGCGAGAGCTGATGCAGATCTTCCGTGGTATTTTCGTGGCTCAGACTGACGCGTAAGAAGCCGTCGGCGAGCGCGTGCTCGACGCCCATTTCCTCCAATACGCGGCTGATCCGTCCCTTGGAGCAGGCCGAGCCGGAGGAAAGGCAGATGCCCTTCGCGGAAAGTGCGTTCAAAACGACCTGACTTTTGTAGCCGGGAAGCGCCAGATTGATGATGAAGGGAGAGGCGTCGGGGTAGGTCAGGACCTGACAGCCCGGCACGGCGGCGAGAAGCTTTTTCCCTTCTTCGGAGGCCTCGCGCACGTGGGCAAGGTCGGAAGAAAGCGCTCTTTTCCGCTCTTCACATGCTGCGGCAAAGGCCGCAATGGCGGGGATGGGCTCGGTGCCCGAGCGGTCGCCGGATTCCTGACCGCCGCCGAGGATGAGCGGGCGGATGCGGACGGCCTTTTTGTGCCAGATCGCGCCGACACCCTTGAGGCCACCGATCTCGTGGGCGCTCACGGTGGCGATCTCCGCCCCGCCTCCGGACAGCGGCGTCTCGGTCTTCAAAAAGCCCTGCACTGCGTCGGTGTGGAGGATAGCCTTGCTCTTTTTGCGCTTCAGAAGGGAAGCGATCTCGCGGATCGGCTGGATCGCGCCGGTCTCGTTGTTGACCGTCATGACCGAAACAAGCCCGGTCTCCGGCGTGAGAAGACGCGCGATCTCGTCGGGCGTGACCACACCGTCGGGCCCTGCGTGGGCAAAGTCGACCTTGACGCCCATCGAGGCGAGCTTCTTTGCCGGTTCGATCACGGCGTCGTGCTCGATGGCGCTGACGATGACATGTTTCGCGTGCCACGGAACGGCGGACATCAGGACGGTGTTGTCGCCTTCGGTGCCGCCCGAGGTGAAGATGATCTCCTCCGGGGGCGCGCCGAACGCATCGGCGACGGTTTTCCTGCAGGAACGCAGGTATTCGTTTACTTCCAGCCCTCCGAAATGGAGACTGGAGGGATTATAATAAAGCTTTTCCATGGCCAGCGTCGCGGCTTCAACGGCGGCACGGCATGGTTTTGTAGTGGCGGCATTGTCCAGATAAATCAAGAAATCACCCGTTTTGCGTGGATTGAGGGGGCTGAGACGGAAGACAGCCAATACCTCGACACCTTATTATACCACTTTTTATACTTTATTGTAAAGAGGAAGCTTGCCGGAATGAATCAAAACGAGCCGAAATATTGCCGAAAATTTCGCCCTAAGTGTCTTTCAGACGCGGAAAACTTGACAATTTGGCCATGCGGCGATATAATCGGGAGAAAGATGGGTGTTTATGACGGAAAAGAGGTGAGGACGTGTCCGGCGAACGCAGAAAAATCTATAAAGCGGTCGCGCGCGGCTTGAAAAGGGATGAAAAGCGCCGTGTGTGGAAGCTGCGCGTGGAGCAGGAACGTCCTCTGATCGAAAGATGGACACCGCTTCTCATCTTTGCGTTATTGGTGGCGGGCTTCCTTTTCGGCTTTGTATTCCGCGGTGCGAAGGCCGTGAAGATTGAAGGCAGGCGGCTTGGATACGTGAAAAACGAGGAAGATTACGCCATGGCGGTGGAACTCCTCACAAGCGACGTAAGGGAGGATCTCGGGCGGGAGCGTTCCCTTCCCGAGGGAATCACGCTTGAAAAGAGCTATGTGCCGTTCTTTGCCATAGAGGAGCCGGCGTCATTTAAGGCGGTTTTGATGGACGCCTGCGGTGAAAGCTTTACCTACCGCTATGTCTACTACATCGGCGAAAAGGAACTCGGCGCGGTGACGGCAAAGGAGAGAAAAGCGGTCGGCAAGATGATCGAGGATCACCGGAAGAGCCTTGTCGGGAATTACAGTTGGGCGGAAAACGTCGAGGTGATCGGCGACGTGTGGAACAGCTTCCGCCTCGCCGAAGAAAAGGATTATGTGACTCCCGCGGACATCGCCCGGAAGCTGGGCGAAAGCGACGGGTGGTTTACGGTGAGATATCAGTACCACCAGACCGACGTGGAGACCTACCCCTACGGGATCGACTACACCTATACGCGCGAGCTTCTGGAAAGCGAGACCGAGGTGGTCTCCGCCGGGAAAAACGGCGTGGTCAGCACGCTGCGCTGCTTCACGGGCGAAAACGGGAAAGTCACACGGGTGGATATAGAATCGCGCGACGTCATCAGCGAGCCGGTCAACGCCGTGATCCGCAAAGGCAACCGCAGGGACACGGGGTATTATTTCTATGCCCCGGTGGATTCGGGTAAGATCTCCAGCGAATTCGGTTACCGCATCCTGCGCGGCAAGAGAAACTGGCACTCAGGCGTGGACTTTAAGGTGCCGGAGGGGACGAACGTATACGCCACAGCGGCCGGGGTCGTGACCAAGGTGGGCGTCTTCGGCAACGGGGACTACGGCGAAGCCGTCGTGATCGACCACGGCGACGGGTTTGTGACCTATTACGCACACAACAGCGAGCTTCTGGTCAAGGTCGGCGACCGGGTGAAGAAGGGGACGCTGATCGCCCTTTCGGGGAATACGGGCAATTCCACCGGCCCGCACTGCCATTTTGAGGTGCGCCTCAACGAGGAAAAGGTCGATCCGTTCCTCTATATGGAGCGCCCGGATCCCGAGGAATGAGTAAACGCGATATAGTCCCGATAAGGACTTGATTTACAGAAAGTTCATCGGTTTTCACGCCCGATCCCCCTTGACAGGGCGTGAAAATTATGTTAATCTCTATGCGTTGGGTCAAAAAGGCCCGTAGTTTATCGAAAGGAGCAGAGGGGATATGAAGTTTTTCGGAACCGATCAGAATACCGTTCGCCTCGGCGCTTTCCGCCTCTGCCGCTTTGCGGAATAACGCTTTATTTCCCCGAAAGGCGGTAAAATGAAACGATCTGCCTTTCGGATGAAATGTGCCCGCATTCGTCCCCGGCAGGTCTGCCGGGGACTTATTTTGTTTTTAAAAAAATAAAAATACACCGAGAAAGGAGAGAATTCCCATGAATTCTTCCAAAGGCAGTCTCAGACGCATTTGGTTTTTTATGAAGGGACAGCGTCTGGCGTATGTCGGCGCGATCCTTTTAGTCATCACCAATGTGCTTCTGCAGTATGTCGGACCGCTGATCTCCTCCTGGACCATTGACCGCATCATCACCGGCGGTGACATGGATGTGCCGGCGTTCGTTGTGAACATGGTCAACGCCATCGGCGGCAAGGAGACCATTGCCTCCAACCTCTGGATCTGCGCCCTGATCCTTGCGGTTCTGACGGGCCTCCGCGGCGTCATCAGCTTCCTCCAATCCAAGCTTCTGACCACCGCGTCGGAGCACACCGTGCGCCGCATCAAGGATGAACTTTATTCGCACATTCAGGATCTTCCCTTTGATTACCACGTCAAAGCCGAGACCGGCGACCTGATCCAGCGCTGCACCACCGACGTGGAAACGGTGCGCCGCTTTATTTCCGGCCAGCTCGTCGAGCTCTGCCGCGGCATCTTCATGCTGATCGTGGCGCTCTTCGTGCTCGGCCGCGTGAGCATCACGCTGACGCTTCTGTCCCTGGTCCTCATGCCGTTCGCCATCCTCTTCTCCTGGGGCTTCCACAAGAACGTCTCCAAGCAGTTCAAGGTGGTGGACGAGGCCGACGGCAATATGTCCACCGTCCTGCAGGAGAACCTCACCGGCGTGCGCGTCGTGCGCGCCTTCGGCCGTCAGGAATACGAACGCCAGAAGTTCTTCGGCGCCATCGACAAGCTCTTTGAGGCGGGCACAAAGCTCAACAACATGTTCGCCTTCTTCTGGAGCTTCTCGGACTTCACCGCCGTGGCTCAGCAGGCCGTCACCATGTTCGGTGCGATGTATTACGTCATTGAAAAGGGCATGTCCTACGGCAACTTCCTGCTCTTCAACTCCTATGTCGGCATGCTGATCTGGCCGCTTCGCCAGCTCGGGCGTGTGCTTTCCGACGCCGCCAAGATGTCCATTGCCATGGGTCGTATCGACCAGGTGCTCTAGGAAAGAAGCGAATATGCCGACGATGAGGGCAGAGCGCTTCTCAAGCCCTCCATCCGCGAGGATATCGTCTTCGACCACGTTTCCTTCGGCTACGGCGACAAGCAGGTGCTCAAGGACGTCAGCTTCCGCGTGAAAAAAGGCGACACGGTCGCTGTTCTCGGCCCGACCGGCAGCGGCAAGTCGACTATCATGCTGCTTTTACAGCGACTTTATGAGATCCAGAACGGCGCCATCACCATCGGCGGCATCAGCATCAAGGATATCGACCGGCGTTACCTCAGAAGCCGCGTCGGCATCGTCCTGCAGGAGCCGTTCCTCTATTCCCGCACCATCGAAGAAAACATCGGCATCACCTCGGATAAGCCTGAGCCCGATAAGGTGCGCGACATGGCGAAGGTCGCCTCGGTCCACGACGTCATCGAGTCCTTTGAGGAGGGCTACGAGACCATCGTCGGCGAGCGCGGCGTGACCCTCTCCGGTGGTCAGAAACAGCGCGTGGCCATCGCCCGCACCCTGATGAAGGATAACGACGTCCTGATCTTCGACGACTCACTTTCCGCGGTCGACACCGAGACCGACGCGAAGATCCGCGCCGAGTTGCAGGAAAGATGCAAGGGCATCACCACCTTCATCATTTCCCACCGCATCAGCACCCTTTCCAGCGCCGACATGATCCTCGTCATCGAAGACGGCTGCATTTCCGAATGCGGCACACACGAGGAACTGATCAGGCGCGAGGGTATGCATAAACGCATTTACGAGATCCAGAGCATGGTTGAGACCACCGAAAGAGAGGAGGGAACGCTCAATGCCTAACATCAAGGAAGAAGAATTTACCGATAAAAAAGTAGATTTCAAAATGTGGGGCAAGATCATCCGCTACGCGAAGCCCTTCTACAAGTACATCGCGCTGGTCTTCGTTTTCATGAGCATGTCTTCCCTCTGCGACGTTCTGAATCCGCTCATCATGTCGCACCTCATCGATAACAACCTCCTGCCGCAGTCGTGGGACGGCGCACCGCTCTATATCGCCCTTTATGCCTTTGTCACGGTTTTGCAGATCGTCATGACCTACGGCTTCATCCGCAACGCCTCGGCCACGGAGATCGGCCTGACCACCCGCATCCGCAAGCTTGCGTTTGAAAAATTGCAGACCCTTTCCTTCTCCTATTACGATAAGACCCCGGTCGGCTACATCATGTCCCGCCTCACCAGCGACGCCCAGCGCCTCTCGGACACCATTGCGTGGTCCTGCGTAGATATTTTCTGGAGCGTCGTCTTCATGCTGGTCGCGGCCATCGTCATGCTCTTCTCCAACTGGAAGCTGGCCCTGCTCCTGATCTCCACCACGCCGTTCATCGCGGTCATCAGCTACTTCTTCCAGAAGGTCATTCTGAAAAACCACCGCCTTGTCCGAAGCAGCAACTCCAAGATCACCGGCGCCTTCAACGAAGGCATCATGGGCGCCAAGACCACCAAGACCCTCGTTCGTGAGGACGCCAACAACACTGAGTTCTACGGCCTTACGCAGGATATGCAGAAGTACAGCGTCCGCGCGGCGGTGTTCTCCGCCATCTACTGGCCCATCATCATGACCATCGGCTCCATCGGCACGGGTCTGATCCTCTGGGTCGGCGGCAACAACGTCATGAACAACGTCATCACGCTGGGCGAATTCAGCTTCTTCATGACGCTGGGCGGCTACTTCTTTGAACCCATCAACAACCTCGCCCGCATCTTTGCCGAAGTTCAGTCGGCGCAGGCGGCCGTCGAACGCGTCATCACCCTCATGGACACCGAGTCGGATATCAACGACACCGAGGAGGTCAAGGCTGTATACGGCGACGATTTCATCGGCAAGAGCGAAAACTGGCCGGCACTTCACGGCGACGTGGAATTCAAGAACGTCACCTTCAAGTATAAGGACGGGCAGACGGTCCTCAAAAACTTCAACCTCAAGATCAAGCGCGGCGAAAAGATCGCGCTGGTCGGCGAGACGGGCTCCGGCAAATCGACCATCGTCAACCTTGTCTGCCGTTTCTACGAGCCGACCGAAGGCACCATCGAGATTGACGGCGTCGATTACCGCGAGAGAAGCCAGCTGTGGCTGCACTCCAACCTCGGCTACGTCCTCCAGTCGCCGCAGCTCTTCTCCGGCAGCATCCGCGACAACATCCGTTACAGCCGCCTCGACGCCACCGACGAAGAGGTGCGTGAGGTCGCGCGCATGGTGGACGCCGATAACTTCATTTCCAAGCTGGAAAAGGGCTACGACACCGAGGTCGGCGAAGGCGGCGGACGCCTTTCCACCGGCGAAAAACAGCTCATTTCCTTCGCCCGTGCCATCCTTGCGGATCCGGCCATCTTCGTCCTGGACGAAGCCACTTCGTCCATCGACACCGAGACCGAGGCCATGATCCAGCGCGCCATCGAAAAGGTCCTTTCCGGGCGCACCAGCTTCATCATCGCGCACCGCCTTTCCACCATCCGTTCCTGCGATGAGATCATTGTTATGGAACGAGGAGAGATAAAGGAC
>JAKSPX010000390.1 GCA_024404415.1 Clostridia bacterium
GGATTCGTTGACTCCCATGCGGATGACGCGGATGCCCGCTTTCGTGAAGCGCTCATAAAGGGTCGCGGCGAGCTTCACGGCGGGGTCAAGCGCCTGCGGGGTATATTTCCCCTCGTGATATAAATAGGATAACGCCGTCCCGGGAAGCACCAGGGTCGGGTAAATGCGCACGACTTTTGGGGAAAGGCGGATGAATTCCTCCGCCGTTTTCAGTTCCTTTTCGTCGGTGTCCAAGGGAAGTCCCGTCATCATCTGGAGGCCGAGAGAGAGGCCGCTTTCCTTTATAAGATGAGACGCGCGCCTCACGTCGTCAGAGGTGTGTCCTCTGGCCGCCGCGCGCAATACCTCCTCGTCCATCGACTGCGCCCCGAGCTCCACAAGATTTACGCCGTGGGCTTTTAATCGGGAAAGGATCTCCCGATCGATCGCGTCCGGCCGCGTCGATACCCTCACGCCGCTGATCGCTCCCGAAACAAGAAAGCGATCGACCGCCTCAAGGTATGCGTTCATGGTTTCCCGCGGGATGGCGGTGAAGCTTCCGCCGTAAAAGGCGACCTCCGCCCTTCCGTCGGCCTTTGAAAGGCCTTCTTCAACGCTTCTTTCCACTTCGTCCGGCGTGGGCGCTTTTTCGCTCCCGGCGATGGTGTGCTGATTGCAGAAGGCGCATTGGTGCGGGCAGCCCTCGTGCGGGATGAAGACGGGAATGATGCGTTCCTTCGGCGTCATTCCCCGATCCCCATGAGGTCGAGCGCCGCGCGGGCGGCATTCTGCTCGGCTTCCTTCTTGCTTATGCCGATGCCTTCGGCGAAGGGGTTGGAGTTGACGTAGAGCGTGACGTGGAAGCGCTTATTGTGGTCGGGGCCTTCCTCGCCGTCCTGGGCGTAGGAAATGGTCTCCTCCCGGCTCCTCTGCACAATCTCCTGCAGGGTGGTCTTATAATCCTTGAATAATACGCCGCGGCGCGCGACCTCCACCATGCCGGGGATATATTTCATCAGGAAGCTTCTCGCGGCATCCAGCCCGCCGTCGAGATACAGCGCGGCGATGACCGCCTCGGTGGCGTCCGCGAGGATGGAGGGGCGTTCGCGCCCGCCGTTGTGCTCCTCGCCCTTGCCGAGGTAGAGGTATTTCCCGAGGCCGATGTCGGTGGCGATCTTATCCAGCGCCTGCTCGCAGACCACCTGCGCGCGGATCTTGGTCAGTTCGCCCTCCGGCTTATCGGTGATGGTTTTGAAAAGGTACTCGGTGGTGACGGTGCTCAGGACCGAGTCCCCTAAAAATTCCAGACGTTCGTTTGAAAGCGTGGCGACGTCCGTTCTGCCGCCCCACTCTTCATTTGCGTAGGAGGAATGGGTCAGCGCCCTTTCTAAAAGGAGCGGATCCCGAAACGTATGGCCGATGGCGGCTTCTAATTCTTCTCTCATGATTCTTTACTTTCCTTTAATTCATTGGTGAGCACGTCGATGAAGCCCGAGGAGGCGTAATCCATCGCCTGATGGATGGCGCTGCGGAAGGCATAGGCATTGGCCGAGCCGTGCGCCTTGATGACCGGCTTCTGTACGCCGATCAGGGGCGCGCCGCCGACCTCTTTATAGTCGATGGAGGCTCTGAGCACGCCGATGCGCTTCTTCATGAGAAGCCCCACCAGCTTGGTGCCGAGGTTTTTATTGCCGGGGCAAAGAAAGAAAACGGTGTGCTTAAAACCAACGGCGGCAGAGTTCTCGGTGTTACCGCAACTGCCGAAACCCTTGAAATGACAATCGAAAAATCCTATAAGGCAGTATCAAAAATCAGCTTTTCAAAGTAAAGAAATAGCAA
>JAKSPX010000391.1 GCA_024404415.1 Clostridia bacterium
TTGATGCGCCCGTTGCAGGTGCAGGGCACCTCGCGCCCGGCGCTTGCAGGCTCGTAGCAGCCGATGATGACGTAGTCGCGCGCGTCCTCAAGGCTTTCGCCGATGGACGTCAGGGCGCGCTCGATGGTCTTGTCGCTCACGAAGACGAAGGAATTCTTGCCGGAGCGGATGAGGCGGAGCACCTCTAATAAAAGCGCCTCGGGCGTGTCGTCGGTGACGCGGATGTGGATCTTGGGGTCGTAGATACCGAGCTTTTCGTATTCCCTGAGGATCAGCCAGGTCATGGCATTGGATTTGTCGTGGCCTTCCGGGTCGGACCCCGCGAGATAGAAGGGGATATTGGCCGCGATCTTCATCGAGGACCACTTGTAGAGGAAGCGGTCGACGAGTATCGCCGCGTTTTCCTCGTCGAGGATGCCGTTTTCGAGGTCGTGCTTGTAGAAGGGATAGAGAAGCCCGTCGGGGTTCCCGAGCGAGCGGAGGTTTTCGCCCTCCACGACGTGCTGGACGAGATAATATAGGAAATAGAGTTCCATCGCCTCGTAAAGCGTCTCCGGCGCGCCGTTTTCAAGCGTCAGGAGGCACTTTTCAAGCTCTTCCTTCCCCTCTTTAGCCGCGAGAGCGCGGAAACGTTCGATCAGTCCGAGGAAGGCGGCGAGCACCTTTTCGGATGAGATATAGAATTCGTTTTCCGGGTCTTTCTTTTTATAGTCTCTCACGCGCGCCAAAAGTCCCGGCACGCCGAGGGTGAAGACCATCTTCCAATCGGGGCAGGTGTGGCCGAAATCGACGTCGCCGGTGAATAATAATTCTTCCAGCGCCGGGCGGTTTTCGTCGAGCAGGGGCTTCATGCCGCCATTCTGGATCTCCGCAAGCTTTTCGTTCCGGAGCTTCACAAGGATGCTCGCTCGCCGGAGATCGGCGTCCGCCACCGTTTCAAAGGGGGTCAGGTCGGCAAAGGCGCAGTTTAGGGAATCGGCGAAGACGTCTCCTTCGACTAAAGTGATCTGCCCCTTTTCCATGATGAACGCCATGGCGTCGGCCTTGCGGAAGGCCAGAGGACGGCCATCCTCCGCCATGATCGCCCGGCAGGCCTTTTCCAGTTCGGTATATCCCATGCCGCTTTCGGACGGGAAAGTCGGCGCAATGTAGGCGTTTTCCAGCGTCGGAAGTCCAACGGTCAGTTTTTCAAAAGTCATGCGGCGCACCCCTTTATATAGGAAGTCATGATATCTGTATCTTATCATGCGGAAGAGAGGATGTCAATGAGTTTTGAGCGTTTCAGCACTATCCCGGAAGCCTCCCTCATCGAGGGAGGTGGCAAAAACGAAGTTTTTGACGAAAGGAGTCATGCGAATGCTGCGTAATAGGTAACCTCTGCTTGCCGTGGGCATTAACTCCTTCAGTCAGCTTCGCTGACAGCTCCCTCAAAGAGGGAGCCTATCGGGACTGCACAAATCAGGAAGGCTCCCCCTTTGGGGGAGCCTTATGACATTGTGTGTAACCGCGCAAAACCGCAAAGAATCCGCGTGACATTTATACTCAAACGTGCTATACTGGTCTCAAATACAGGAAATCGGAGGAATCCACTATGAAATACGATCTCATCGTTGTCGGCGGCGGCTTCACCGGCGTGGCGGCGGCCATTGCGGCGGCGCGCGAAGGCTTAAAAGTGCTCATCGCGGAAGCGGGCGGCTTCCTCGGCGGCGCGGCGGGCAACAACCTCGTCAACCCCTTCATGCCCTACGCCACCACGGTGGACGGCGAAATCATCGAGCTTTCCCAGGGCCTTTTCAAGACCTTCGTCGA